>JAGKWY010000250.1 GCA_021151625.1 Gammaproteobacteria bacterium
TGCGGCACCGGCAACACCGGGGCCTTTACCTTTGCCATGTAACTGATCGAGCAACGCATCAAATTCATCATCGGTAATTTCATCAGAAGTTGAAGTGCTAACGGCAGCTGGTGTAGCGGCTGGGGCAACACTTGCTTTTGCTACTACGTCACCCGGACCTTTGCCTTTACCGTGCAACTGATCCAACAAAGCTTCAAATTCGTCTTCACTAATATCATCACTACCACTTGCTGCACTTGTTGCAGCAGCAGGTGAGGCAACCGGGGCTGATGCGGATTTGCCCGCAATAGCATCTAGCAATTGTTCAAATTCGGCATCCGTTATATCGCCACCGGCGGCGGCTTGTGAATTATCCGCAGTTGCAGTTTCAATTTCAGGAGCTGCGTCAACTACAGCAGACTCAGCAGAGGACTCTTGCAAATCTTCACAGGAAACCAAACGCTCAAGTGCGTGGATTAATGAGGGTTCTACCGGTGGTAATTCTTCGCGCTGGGAAACCAATTCAAATTGTTGGTTAACCATATCCAGTGCTTGTAGCACTACATCCATTAGTTCCGATGTAACTGTGCGTTTGCCATTGCGCAAAATATCAAACAGGTTTTCAGTAACGTGGCAGCATTCCACCATAGGGGTTAAGGATAAAAAACCTGCACCACCTTTCACTGTGTGAAATCCACGGAAAATTGCGTTTAATAAATCTTTATCTTCCGGGCGCTGTTCCAAATCCACTAATTGCTGGCTGAGGCGCTCGAGGATTTCCCCCGCCTCTACCAGGAAATCCTGGAGAATGTAATACTTGCCCGGTTAAATCCTGAAAGCCTTGTTCCAATACTATGTCTTGCAAATTCTTACTGAGCTGCTCAGTGCCGGTAACCATCTGCGCTAAAAAACTATCCATGCGGTCATACAACAAACGAAACTCATCCAAACTCATTTCGCGGCGCTTTAACCGTGCCCACTCATCGCGCAAGCTGGTTGCTTCCTGACCGAGGTTCATCGCAATAGGTGCGGCTTCGTCCACCATATCCATGGTTTTCTCGGCGGCCTTCTGGGTGAGATCAATTACATAATTCAAACGATTGGAGGCATCGTGAATATCGGAGTTTTGAATCTTGGGTGGCTCTTTGCTGAGGTCCGCATCCACATTGAAATTCACGATTGCATCATGCAACCCCCGCGTTAAACGCCCTACCGATTGGAAGATATGGCGGTCACGAGATTGGGTGATGGTTTGAATCAATACCGATGCGTCTTCGAATTGGTTGCTTTGCAGTTTTTCAGTGAGCAACTTCGCGCACTCTTTCAACTCAACCACGAATTCGCTATTGACGGATGTTTGGATGTCAGATGCCATGGCAACGCCTTTTTATTATTTGATCCGGAAGCAATTAACCTACGCGATCAAAAATTTTCTCGATTTTTTCTTTGAGGGCTTGCGCAGTAAATGGCTTAACCACATAACCATTTACCCCGGCTTGCGCCGCTTCAATGATTTGGTCGCGCTTGGCCTCTGCCGTTACCATCAACACCGGTAAGGTGCGTAGTTTTTCATCGGCACGCACGGCTTTTAATAAATCGATACCTGTCATGCCCGGCATGTTCCAGTCGGTTACCAGGAATTGAAAATCGCCACTTTTCAACATCGGCAGTGCAGTAACACCGTCGTCTGCTTCGTGGGTATTGGAAAACCCCAAGTCGCGCAACAAGTTTTTAATGATCCGTCGCATTGTCGAAAAGTCGTCAACAATCAGGATTTTCATGTTCTTATCCAACGTAACCTCCACTCCCCCGAACGGGATTTTCATTTACTCATAGTCTAGTAGGAGTTAAAGCATCGGC
>JAGKWY010000061.1 GCA_021151625.1 Gammaproteobacteria bacterium
AGGTGTTATCACCGTAGAAGAAGGTACCAGCCTGGAGAACGAGCTGGACGTGGTAGAAGGTATGCAATTCGACCGCGGTTACCTGTCTCCTTACTTCATTAACAACCAGGACAGCATGAGCGTTGAGCACGATCATCCGTTCATCCTGTTGGTTGACAAGAAAATCTCCAACATCCGCGAATTGCTTCCAGTGCTGGAAGGCGTTGCCAAGTCTGGCAAGCCGCTGATCATCGTTGCAGAAGACGTTGAAGGCGAAGCGCTGGCAACTCTGGTTGTGAACAACATCCGTGGTATCGTGAAAGTGGCTGCTGTTAAGGCACCTGGTTTCGGCGATCGTCGTAAAGCCATGCTGCAAGACATCGCGGTATTGACTGGCGGTACTGTGATTTCTGAGGAAGTTGGTCTGGATCTGGAAAGCGCTACCCTGGAGCATTTGGGTACTGCAAAACGCGTAACCATGAACAAAGACAACACCACTATCGTTGATGGTGCTGGTAACGCTGACGAGATCAAAGCGCGCGTACAACAAATCCGTGTACAAATTGAAGAAACCTCTTCTGATTACGACCGTGAAAAACTGCAAGAGCGCGTTGCCAAACTGGCTGGCGGTGTTGCGGTAATCAAAGTAGGTGCTGCGACCGAAGTTGAAATGAAAGAGAAGAAAGCACGCGTTGAAGATGCCCTGCACGCTACCCGTGCAGCAGTAGAAGAAGGCGTAGTTCCAGGAGGCGGTACTGCTCTGATTCGTGCAGTTGCTGCTATCGCTGACCTGAAAGGTGACAATGAAGATCAAAACGCCGGTATTGCTATTGCACGTCGTGCAATGGAAGCGCCGCTGCGTCAAATCGTTGCTAACGCCGGTGACGAGCCATCAGTAGTTGCAGACACTGTGAAAAAAGGTTCAGGTAACCACGGCTATAACGCAGCGACTGGTGTGTACGGCGACATGATCGAAATGGGTATCCTCGACCCAGCTAAAGTAACCCGCACTGCGCTGCAAGCGGCAGGTTCTATCGCTGGTCTGATGATCACTACTGAAGCTATGGTTGCTGATCTGCCTGAAGACAAACCAGCTGCTGGTGGCCATGGCCACGATATGGGCGGCATGGGTGGTATGGGCGGCATGATGTAATTGCCGTTCAAGGTGATCTGTAAAATGCACGCAAATACTTGGGTTGTTAATGCGAATATCTGGCACTTTTTTGGTGCCTTGCGTAGCGGCTCATAATTTTGCGTTATAGTTACGGCCCCCAGTGGGCCGTAATTATTTTTAATCATGTGGAAATTATTAAGCTGTTATCATTCGGCCCGCACATGATTAATTGGATTGTTTTCTAAAACTGAATTGATCGAACAACCGTGAATTAGATATAAACGTGAATTAGGAGAACCATCATGGCTTTTGAATTACCTGCATTGCCTTATGCGAAAGACGCTCTGGCGCCACACATTTCTGCTGAAACTCTGGATTATCACCACGGCAAACACCACAAAGCTTATGTGGACAAACTGAACACTCTGGTTCCAGGTACTGAATTCGAAGGCAAGAGCCTGGAAGAAGTGATCAAATCTTCTACTGGCCCAGTGTTCAACAACGCGGCACAAATCTGGAACCACACTTTCTACTGGAACTGCCTGAGCCCTAACGGCGGTGGCGCGCCAACCGGTGCTGTTGCTGATGCAATCACCAAGGCTTTTGGTTCTTTCGACAAGTTTAAAGAAGACTTCACCAACTCTGCGATCAACAACTTTGCGTCCTCATGGACCTGGTTGGTGAAAAAAGCTGACGGTTCTGTTGCTATCGTGAACACCAGCAACGCTGCAACTCCGCTGACTGATGCTTCTGTAACTCCAATCCTGACCATCGACCTGTGGGAACACGCTTACTACATCGATTTCCGCAATTCACGTCCAAACTACATTGGCGCTTTCTGGTCATTGGTAAATTGGGAGTTCGTGAACGCCAATTTTGCAAAATAAAAAGTCGTCGGGTTAATAACTCGGCGAAAAATTGGTGATACAACAAGAAACGGGCTTTTTGCCCGTTTTTTTATGCCTTTTGTATGGGGTTTATTGCAGTTGCTGGCCTATGTTTGTACTGGCCGCTGCTATAAAATGCGCGCACACTGAGCTTTTCCCTCCTGTTTATCGCATTGTTTAAGGTATTGTTGTTATGGAACGCAGAGAACCCACACTGTCCACCGGCGCAATTTCCGAGCAGCCAGAGCCGCGCCGCCAGCAATCCTATGAGCGGGATGATGAGCATGACACTCCTGTGTCGCGTCCGGCGCGCAAGCCCACCCCACAATCCACCGTTGCCTATGCTCCGGCGCCTTCAAGCAGTTTGCCTGCAATTGCGTTGGTGATTGGGTTGGTTGCTGTTGCCGGTGCAGGCTTTCTGGGCTGGCAATTATTCCAGGCGCAGGCCATGTTGAAGCAGGCGGATGAACGTATTAAAGGTCTGGAGCAGCAATTGAGCCTGACTTCTGAAGAATCCAGTGCTTCGGTGGTGACCTTGCAATCCAACCTGAAAAAACTCGATGGCGAAGTGCGCCGCATTGCGGGTTTGACCGAAGAAAATCGCAAAGGGTTGGCTGCTAACACTGACAAAATTGCAGCGGTTGGACGCGATACTGCCAACGCTCAAAAAGCCGCGACTGATGCAAAAACCGGTTTGGCTGCACTCAAGCAAGAAGTGGCTGCCAACAAAACTGTTGCTGATGCTGCAGCAGCTAAAATCGATGGCATGACCACCAGTGTGAGCCAGCAGGGGCAAAGTGTACAAAATATGAAGGAAGAGCTGGATAAAATGGCTCTGGAGATGACCGCGCTGGATAGCCTGGCTTCGCGCACTAAAAACAACGAAGACGCCATTTCCGCAATTGATGATTTCCGTCGTAGCACCAATCGTGAAATCTTGCAGATCAAACAACAAATGGGTACTGCACCCAAATAATTTCCTGTCAAACCTGCGCTCGCCCATCGGCGAGCGTTTTGTTTTTAGTTGATCAGTTTTTTAGTAAGACGAGAATTAATTATGCCAACCGTGATTCGCCAACAAGATTTGATCGACAGCGTCGCCGATGCGCTGCAATTTATTTCCTACTACCACCCCGTTGATTTTATCCAGGCCATTCATAAAGCCTACGAACGCGAGCAGAACAAGGCCGCGAAAGATGCCATGGCGCAAATCCTGATTAACTCGCGCATGTGCGCCATGGGGCATCGCCCGATTTGCCAGGACACAGGCATCGTAACGGTGTTTGTGACTGTGGGTATGGATGTGCAGTGGGATGCGCAGATGAGCCTGACCGATATGGTCAACGAAGGTGTGCGCCGCGCTTACAATCATCCTGATAATGTGTTGCGCGCATCGATTTTGTCTGACCCGGATGGTGCGCGTAAAAATACCGGTGATAACACGCCAGCAGTTATCCACTACAACATAGTTCCCGGCAATACCGTCGATGTTCATGTGGCAGCGAAAGGCGGTGGCTCTGAAGCAAAAACCAAATTCGCTATGTTGAATCCATCTGATTCGGTAGTTGATTGGGTTTTAAAAGTCGTTCCCGAAATGGGTGCTGGCTGGTGCCCACCGGGCATGCTCGGCATAGGTATCGGCGGCACAGCAGAAAAAGCTATGCTGCTTGCCAAAGAAGCGCTGCTTGATCCCGTAGATATCCAGGAGTTACAAGCGCGCGGTGCAAAAGATCGCTACGAAGAATTGCGTATCGAACTTTACGACAAAGTAAATCGCCTCGGAATTGGTGCTCAGGGTTTGGGTGGATTGACTACAGTTGTTGATATCAAAATCAAAGATTACCCAACCCACGCCGCGAACAAAGCGATTGCAATTATTCCTAACTGTGCAGCAACTCGCCATGCACATTTTGTGCTGGATGGTTCTGGCCCTGCATTCCAAACTCCACCTGCATTGGAAGATTATCCGGATATCACCTGGGAAGTAGGTGACAGTGTGCGCCGCGTAAACCTGGATACCGTGACCCCTGAAGATGTACTCGAGTGGAAAACCGGCGAAACCATTTTGTTGTCTGGCAAGATGCTTACCGGTCGCGATGCCGCGCACAAGAAAATGACTGACTTGCTTGCTAAGGGTGAACCTCTGCCAGTGGATATGAAAGGCCGCTTCATTTATTACGTGGGCCCGGTTGATCCGGTACGTGATGAAGTGGTTGGCCCGGCTGGCCCAACTACGGCAACGCGTATGGATAAATTCACGCGCACCATGCTGGAGCAAACCGGTTTGCTCGGTATGATCGGAAAATCCGAGCGTGGACCAATCGCTATCGAAGCGATTCGCGATAACAAATCTGTTTACCTGATGGCAGTTGGCGGCGCGGCTTATCTGGTAGCCCAAGCGATTAAATCCTCTAAAGTACTTGGGTTCCCCGAGTTGGGTATGGAAGCTATTTATGAGTTTGATGTGAAGGATATGCCCGTGACTGTGGCGGTGGATTCGCGCGGCGAGTCAGTACACACCACCGGTCCAAAAATCTGGAAAGCCAAAATTGAAGAAGGTGTATTGGAAATCCAATAAGCTTTCTGGCTTCTCATCGTAAAAAACGGCAGCTAATAACTGCCGTTTTTTTTATGCCATAAAAATAGAATCTATAATTGCTAGAGATAAAAAATAAATTACTAGAATCAATCTAATGGTTGCACCAACCGCTATCCCGTACTGAATTTTATTGGTGTAAAAATTTCAGTCAAAATTTCTGCAAACACAGCATTAAAGAATAAACCTGCTACTTTTAAATCATTCCAGCGCAATAGCTATGTGGGCAATTGGCGGCTATTGCATTATTTTTTGCGATGGATTCATGGAGTTGGATACGCATATGCAGGTCAAACCAGTGCCGGTATATATAGCTGCTTGTCTCGGCGGCTGCGTGGTTTCCTACTTTATATACCCGGTTGCCGGGCCTGTGCTTGTATGTGCAATTTTTGCCTTAGCCAGTGTCTACCCGATCCCGTCCGTAGAGTCCCACTCTTCACACATACAAGCGGCTAGTCGAATTTCCCCGCCTCCCATTCTGAATGAAACAAGCAACTTGCTTGATCAGGTGTTGCAAGAAAGCAAAGAAAATTTGCTGGCACAAATTGGTATTCAAACCGATGCGATTGCAACGCTAAGTGCGGCCTTTCAGCAAATTAAAGATTTATTGGAAGCGCAGCAGCGCGATGTCAAACGGCTGCTTTATGAAGCCGGGGACGATCAAAGTGCGGAAACAATTTCGGCGCGCATGAGTCTGTTTGCTGAAAATACCTATGTATTACTCAATCGCTTTGTGGATACCACGGTCAACATGAGCGCGTCCTCAATGGAATTGGTGGAAAAAGTGGGCGCGATTGCAGATCAAATGCCACAGGTGTTGAAAGCTTTAAAAGATATTGACCAGATTGCCGCACAAACCAATTTGCTTGCGCTTAACGCAGCGATTGAAGCCGCACGCGCAGGCGAAAGTGGGCGTGGTTTTGCTGTGGTTGCCGATGAAGTGCGCGCACTTTCGACCCGCTCAGCAGGGTTTAGTCTGGGTATTCAGCAGCAGCTGAGAGGAATCGCTACCGCGATTGATGATTTAACCAAAACCGTTGCTGAAGTGGCATCGCAAGATATGACCTATGTATTAGAAGCAAAGGCCGAAATGCAAAACGTGAGCGGCAACCTTATTCGCAAGGCGGATAAAGATCAGGACATTACCGTTGCCATGGAGCAGCAGGTTAGTCATTTGGTTGAGGCGCTACACAATGCGATGCGTGCAATGCAATTCGAAGATATGTCAACACAAAATTTACGCTACATCATTCAGCGTCTGGATGAGTTAATTCCCATCTCACATTCTTTGGCTGATACCAATTCCAATTTGCTGCAATTAGAGGTGGCGTTGGAAGAATACAAAAACAATGACATGCGCGCTAAACATAACCCTGTTTCAGCGTCATCTGTTGTAAGTGGAAGTGTGGATCTTTTTTGATAACTGCTATCGGAGTGCACTATGGCTAACGCTGCGGTAATACGAATGCCAAAACGATTTGATTATTCATCCAGCTCAGAATTTAACGGGGCAATTGCTACCGCACTTGAGCAGTCAGGTGCAATTACTTTGGATTGTATTGATTTGGAATATATTGATAGCGCAGGTATTGGGCTATTGGTGATGTCGCAAAAAAAAGCTCAATCGCGCCAATCCAAACTAGTCATGATTAATTTGAAGTCGGCACCCAAAGAAATTCTTGGGCTGGCCAATTTGCAAAAAATTATTGAAATTCACTGATCCAACTATTGCGTAGGTATAGCTATGGCAGCAACAAGTGTTTTGTTACCGAATAGGTTCGACTACGGCTATCACAAAGAGTTTCAGCGTCAATGTGGTGAGCAAATAGAGAATCCGGATATTGGTGAAATTATTTTTGATTTTAGCCGGGTTGAATACGTGGACAGTGCTGCACTGGGCATGATGCTGATGTGGCAGCGTCGTGCCGCTGCCGCTAACAAAAAAATGTCTATTAAAGGTGCCAAAGGCGCTACGGCGCAAATCCTGGAAATGGCCAATATGCAAAAAATATTTGAATTTATCTAGCGTCTGGCTGCCATTATGGCTATGGAAATGCTCACAACAGATTATTCCCACACGATTTTGGTGGTGGATGATGATTTATTTCTCAATGAGCTATTTTGCCATTTTTTGCAAGGCAAAGGTTTTGTTACCAATGGCGTTAACAGCCTGGCGAGTGCAGTTTCACTTATTGAAACCGGTGAGCGTGCGGATCTAATTTTACTGGATTACAACCTCGGTGATGGAACCGGATTGGATTTTCTGGCGCGACTAAAGGAGCTGCAAGGTGACGATATACCACCGGTAATTATGGTAAGTACCCATGAAGATCCGGTCTTTCTTGAGCATTGCTTTAGTTCGGGCGTGAACGATTACGTTATTAAACCTGTAAATTTGTCACTGTTGGCATTAAAGGTCAGTGCATTGATTCGTTCTGTAGCCATGCAGCGTCTCATTAGTCTACAAAATATTGAATTGGCGCGATTCAAGCAAGATGCCGAGCGGGAAGAAGCCGTTGCAAAGTTTACTTATGAATATTTATTGCGCCAAAACAATCAGGTAATCGATGGTGTAGATTTATGGTTGAAGCCCTCGTCATCATTTAGTGGTGACATAGCTATCGCCAAAATCTCCCCGGGTGGTGACCTGTATTTTTTATTAGCCGATGCAACCGGTCATGGTCTGTCTGCGGCGATCACAGTAATGCCGGTAGTTTCAATTTTTAACACCATGGTTGCCAAAGGTTTTGATATCCAACCTATTGTGATTGAAATGAACCGAAAATTGGAGCGCGATACCCCACATGATCGGTTTGTGGCGGCCATTGTGGTTCATATACAGCAAGCAGAAAATCAAATTCATGTATGGAATGGCGGTATGCCAGCCGCCTACTGGGTGACCCAGGGTAATGTGGTCCAGAAATTTAAATCCCGGCACATGGCCTTGGGAATATTGGATGACAGCCAGTTCGATGCCAATGTAGATACCTGGCGATTTCCCACTCGCGGATATTTTTTTGCATGTAGCGATGGTTTGTTGGAGCAGGAAAATCTGCAAGGCGATAGTTTTTCCGATGATCGTTTGCTTGATCTGGTGCAATCCAGACCTGGCAATGTATCGGCCGCATTGGCTTCTGCATTGGCAGTACATGCGCAAACAGACACCTATAGCGATGATGTGTCTTTTTGCATTATTACTCCGGAAAAAATTCCGTTGGGTGGTTACTGTCTGCTGGATGAAAAAACTACCCATGACTATGAAAAAGAACAGATTTCCAATTTTAACTGGCAGGTACGCATCAGCGGTAAAAAGCTGGCTAACTGTGAGTTGTCGCCGCTATGCAACAAGTTTTTACAATATGTAGGTGTTGAACAAAATCTTTGTCAGATCATTTTTTTAATCGTCAGTGAAATGGTAAGCAATGCGCTGGATCACGGCATACTGCGTTTGCACTCCAGTTTAAAAGAAGAGCCAGAAGGTTTTATTCGTTATTTTCAGGAGCGAGAGCGACGTCTGGCACAGCTCACCCATACAGATGCAATTGAATTGTCGCTGCGCTGGGAATTAACTGGCACGGGGGCACAACTGGTTATTACGGTAACGGATTCTGGTGCAGGTTTTGATTTTTCGCGCCGTGAAATGCCCGCGAGCGAATTGTTGTCCGGACGCGGTTTGCAGATGATTAAAAATCTCGCACAGCGAGTGGAAATATTCCCACCAGGGAATCGTATAGAAGCAGTCATTAGTACTCACTAATCGCCATGAATCAGGATGCAATCTATGAGCAAGCAAGTATTAATTGTGGATGACTCTGTCTCTGTCCGTCAGATGGTAGAGGCAACCTTAAAATCTGCCGGCTATGCAGTTACAGCCGCGAAAGATGGCTTGGAAGCATTGAACATCTGCAAAACTCGCGGCTTTGATTTTATTTTGACAGATCAAAATATGCCGAATATGGATGGGTTGACCTTTATCAAATCCACGCGCGCACTGCCAGCACATATACGCACGCCAATTGTGGTGTTGACCACTGAGGCGAGCGATGCAATGAAAGCCCAGGGGCGTGCAGCGGGCGCAACAGGGTGGATGGTGAAACCTTTTGATCCCACCAAGTTGTTGGAAATTGCCAAAAAAGTCATGGGCTAATTAACGCTGTGAGATAAATCGATAACTGGCGCAGGCCATATCAATTCGAAGGACGTGGATATGTCTATCGACATGCAACAATTTCATGCTGTTTTCTTTGAGGAAAGTCAGGAACACCTTGAGGAAATGGAGCAGCTATTGCTGGAGCTGGACTTGACTGATCCAGACCCGGAAATGCTAAACAGCATTTTTCGTGCAGCCCATTCGATTAAAGGCGGCAGTGGAATTTTTGGCTTTGATGCGCTGGGCAGCGTTACCCATATTATGGAAAGCCTGCTGGATAAGATTCGCAAAGGCCAAATGGCGATTGTTGCCAGCATGGTGGATTTGTTTTTAAGTTCGGTAGATAACTTAAAAGATATTTTGCAATCTTATCGCAGCGGCGCGGCTATTGATTGGGGTAGCGTACATAAACTTACACAAGAGCTGGAATTGGTTACGGCGGGAAAAAATCAACAGGAAGCTGCAGACCTTGAAGACGAACAGGGTTTTGGATTTTTCACCCAGGACGAACCATCACAGCTGGAAGATGCGTTTGGTTTTTTTGATGAACCTGTTGCCGATGACAGTTTTGGCTTTTTCGAGGATTTGCCTGCAGCAGATAGCCCGCCAGTAGAAATTGCTAGCGAAATGAGTAAATCCGCGAGTGATGCTGTATTTGGTTTATTTGAAGAGTTGCTGGAATCGGAGCCGGCAACAAAAGTCTTGAGCGGCGAACAGAATCCGGCGAGTGTAAAACTTTCGGTTGTGTCGCCAGTTGTTGTTGAACAGGTCACAAGCAACGCATCACCAGAACTGGTTGTCGCTATATCATCAACAGCAGATTCCAAACAAGCTACGCCTAAAGCTAAATCTAATGAACATGTCACTGTAGAAAGCTCATCCATTCGTGTTGATGTCGCCAAGGTCGATCAATTAATTAATTTGGTCGGTGAAATTGTTATTACCCAATCCATGATGAATTTACTCGGCAAAAGCCTAGAAGGTGCAATTGCCGAAAAATTCCAAACGGTTGCCAATGAGTTGGAACGCAATACTCGTGAAATTCAGGAAGCAGTGATGTCAATTCGTATGCTGCCTGTGTCCTTCGTATTTAATCGTTTCCCGCGCGTGGTGCGTGACCTCTCTACTAAACTGGGCAAACAAATTGATTTGATTATTGAAGGTGGTGAAACCGAGTTAGATAAAGGACTCACTGAGAAACTGGTAGATCCACTAACACACCTGGTGCGCAACAGCATTGATCACGGTATTGAATCGGCCGATGTCAGACGCACGCGCGGTAAAAACCCAACGGGCACTGTAGTGCTGCGCGCGGCGCAACAGGGCGGCAATATTGTAATCAGCATTAGCGATGACGGTGGTGGTTTAAATCGCGAACGTATTTTGGCTAAGGCGCGTGAAAATAATATTCCTATTAGCGATAACCCGCGTGACGAAGAAGTATGGCAATTAATTTTTGCACCCGGCTTTTCTACCGCAGCACAGGTAACAGATGTATCTGGTCGCGGTGTGGGTATGGACGTGGTGAAGCGCAATGTGCAAGGCCTGGGCGGGCGCATTGATATTGAATCGCGCGCTGGGCAGGGTGCAACTTTCACGATTCATTTGCCACTCACGCTGGCGATTGTGGATGGAATGTGCGTATCCGTAGGCAGCCAAACTTTTATTGTGCCATTGGTACATATTGTTGAGTCCATGCAACCTGCAGCCAAAGATATAAAAACCCTGGCAGGAGATGATCAGCTGCTGCATGTACGCAATGAATATTGGCCCATCTTGCCGCTCTATAAGGTGATGCAATTAGAGTCCCAATTTAATGATCCCAGCAAAGGCATAGTGGTGCTAATCGAAACCACAAAATATCGTTTTGCATTATTTGTGGATGCTTTGGTTGGGCAGCAACAAGTGGTCATTAAAAGCCTTGAGCAACATTACAAACGTGTACAGGGTATTGCAGGTGCCACCATTATGGGTGATGGCAGCGTAGCGTTAATTCTGGATGTGGAGTCGCTCGCCCTGAGTGTGAACCACAATGTGCAATTGGCAACGGCAGTTTAGGTGAAAATCATTCAGCTGAATTAAGGTGGAGATATGGAATCTATGGCAACAGCATCGGCGGACCTTGCGCAGGAATATCTAACCTTCACTCTGGGTGATGAAAACTACGCGATCGATATTTTAACGGTTAAAGAAATACGCGGTTATGAATCGGTTACCAAAATTGCCAACGCGCCCCCCTTTATTAAGGGCGTCATCAATCTGCGCGGCGACATAGTTCCCATTGTAGATCTACGCATTAAGTTTGATGTAGGCAATGTGACCTACGATGAATTTACCATCGTGATAGTCCTGCACATTCATAACCGTATTGTGGGCATTGTGGTAGATGGTGTTTCCGACGTGGTGAGTTTAAGTAAAGAGCAGCTGCGACCGCCGCCGGATTTCGGTGTGGCATTTAATAGCCGCTATTTGCTCGGATTGGCAACTGTGAATGAACAAATGATTATTTTGGTGGATATCAATGAACTTATCGCGAGCGAAGAACTTGCGTTATTTGATACAGCTGAAGCAACCGGCGCTAGTGCATAAGGAGAAAGTTGAATGAATATCATCAGTATGTTTAATGCAAGCTCAACCAGCAAACAAATCAAAGTGGATGAGCGCGAATATGACAATATGCGCGGCCAGCTGGCTGCAATTAATCGTGTGCAGGCGGTCATTGAGTTTGCACTGGATGGCACCATCCTTAATGCAAACCAGAACTTTCTGGATGTGATGGGTTATAACCTGGATGAAGTCAGGGGGCGTCACCACAGTATTTTTGTGGATCCTACCTTTAGGGCCAGCCAGGAATATCGTTTGTTTTGGGATAGGTTGGCGCGCGGCGATTTTGAAGCAGGGCAGTATCGTCGGATTAGTAAGAGTGGGCGCGATGTATGGATACAGGCAAGTTACAACCCTATTTTGAATGCAGAGGGGCGGCCATTTAAAGTGGTTAAGTTTGCAACAGATATTACTGAGCAAGCCACAAAAAGAATTGCAGCGGAACGTTCCCTGCAACAAATTGTGAAGGCATTAGATTCGACTTCTTCCAATGTCATGGTGGCTGATCCGGATCGCAAAATTGTGTACATGAATCGCGCGGTAGAAAAAATGCTGCGCGCCGCAGAAGCAGATTTACGCAAAGCGCTGCCGCACTTTTCGGTTGATAAAGTGCTGGGTAGCAATATCGATATTTTCCATAAAAATCCGGCTCACCAAATGCAGTTGTTGGCCAACTTGCATGATACCTATACCAGCGAAATTACCGTTGCCGGTATTGTGTTTCGGTTGATTGTTAACCCTATGTATACCGAAGGTGGGGAACGCTTGGGAACCGTTGTGGAATGGGTTGACCGCACCAAGGAAGTAGCGGCAGAGCGTGAAATGAACCAGATTCTGGGAGCCCTGAATTCAACCTCGTCCAATGTAATGGTGGCAGATCCGGACCGAAAAATTATTTACATGAATAAATCGGTGGAAAAAATGCTGCGCGCTGCTGAAGCAGATTTACGCAAAGCCTTACCTCATTTCTCGGTCGATAAAGTTCTGGGCAGCAACATCGATATTTTCCATAGGAACCCGGCCCACCAGATGCATTTGCTGGCTAACCTGCGCGATACCTATACCAGTGAGATTACGGTGGCGGGAATTATATTTCGTTTGATCGTCAACCCAATTTTTTCCGAAAAGGGCGATCGTTTGGGCACGGTAGTGGAGTGGGTTGATCGCACCAAAGAGGTTGCCGCTGAGCATGAGTTGAGTCGTATCCTTGGCGCTCTGGAGACAACCACAACCAATGTGATGATTGCCGATATAGACCGAAAAATTATTTACATGAATAAATCGGTAGAAACTATGTTGCGCGCTGCCGAGGCTGACATACGTTCAGTACTGCCGCATTTTGCCGTGGATAAAATCGTTGGCAGTAATATGGATATTTTCCACAAAAATCCCGCCCATCAAATGAAATTGCTGGAAAATTTGTCGAGTACTTATGTCTCTAACATAGTGGTAAGCAAACGCCATTTCCGTCTAGTCGCCAATCCGATTTTTTCTAAAACTGGCACCCGCCTTGGTTCGGTAGTTGAATGGCAGGATAGAACCCTGGAAGTTGCGGTAGAAGGTGAGGTTAGTAACCTGGTGTCCGCTGCTGCTGCGGGTAATTTCAGTGAGCGAATCAAGGTGGAGGGCAAAGATGGTTTCTTCCTCAAGTTGGCCGAAGGTTTGAACACGTTGGTGACTACTGCCGATAAGGGATTGAATGATGTTGGTCGGGTCCTGGGGGCAATAGCCAAAGGTGATTTGACTGAGCGAATTCATGCTGACTATTCCGGTACCTTTGGCGATTTAAAAAATTACTGCAATGAAACTACAGAAAGTCTGACCACAATGCTGAGTGATATTCGCAGTGCGGCCGATATGATTTTTACCGCTTCCAGTGAAATTGCGCAGGGCAATGCCGACCTTTCCAGCAGAACGGAGCAGCAAGCGGCGAATCTGGAAGAAACTGCGTCATCGATGGAAGAGTTAACTTCGACCGTGAAATTAAATGCGGATAACGCCAAGCAAGCCAATGTGCTGGCGGAGCAAGCATCTACAGTTGCGGTTGACGGTGGTGCCTTGATTCAACAGGTCGTTACCACTATGAATGCCATTAATGAATCGGCGCGAAAAATTTCTGACATCATTGGTGTTATTGATGGCATTGCCTTCCAAACCAACATTCTTGCACTCAATGCGGCGGTCGAGGCCGCGCGTGCGGGTGATCAGGGACGCGGGTTCGCGGTGGTAGCTTCAGAGGTGCGTACGCTAGCACAGCGCTCTGCAAATGCAGCAAAAGATATCAAAGCCTTAATTTCTGATTCAGTGCAAAAAATTGATAGCGGCAATAGTCTGGTTGGAAAATCGGGCGACACCATGAAAGAAATTGTCAGCTCCATTAAGCGCGTGAATGACATAATGGCAGAAATTGCTGCGGCGTCGGTTGAGCAGTCCAGTGGTATTGAAGAGGTGTCTACTGCAGTATCGCAAATGGATGAAATGACTCAACAAAACGCGGCACTGGTAGAGCAGGCTGCCGCCGCCGCAGAAAGTTTGCAGTCCCAGGCTGATCAGTTAAATCGCAATGTAGCGCAATTCCGTCTCGACGACAGTTACGAGCAGCCTGCTTCGAATAACCGTATCGCTGCGCCCAAAGCTGCAGCGAAAGCAACGGTAAAAACACCGGCAAAAGCTGCTCCCAAATCTGCCGCGCAAAAGTCGCCTCAACCCGGTAAAAAACTAGCCCCCCCCAGCTCATCAGCAGAGGATGATTGGGAACAGTTTTAATACCGCAAATTTGTATCAAGAACCCGAGTGGCAAGCGCGTTTGCCACTCGAATGGATTGTTAAACCAGGATGAGTAGCGTGGGCGATAATCCAGGGCGTGAATTTGATTATGGTGATGCCGACTTCAATCGGGTTAAGGCGGCTATTTATCGCAAAGCAGGTATTAATCTGGCAGATAGCAAGAAGCAGTTGGTTTATAGTCGCCTCGCTCGTCGCCTGCGCGTATTACATATTGATAGCTTCAGGCAGTATCTGGACTATCTGGAATCTACCCCGCAGGAACTCCAGGAATTTGTTAACGCCTTGACTACTAATCTCACCGCTTTTTTTCGTGAGAGCCATCATTTTGATTTGCTTGCCAGCTTCATTAAAAAAAATAGAAAAAATAAACCTTGTCGTATCTGGTGCGCTGCATCCAGTACGGGTGAAGAGCCTTACTCAATTGCTATGACACTGGTAGAAGCTTACGGAGATTATAAACCTCCGGTGGAAATTATTGCGTCAGATATAGATAGCCAGGTACTGACCACGGCGGCCACTGGTGTTTATAACCTGGAGCGGATAGAAACATTAAGCCTTGAGCAAAAGAAAAAATTCTTCCTGCGTGGTAAGGGTGTTAATAGTGGAAAGGCAAGGGTTATTGACGAATTGCGTAAACTCATCGATTTTCGCCAAATTAATTTACTTGATAGGCAATGGTCAGTGAATGGAAAGTTTGATGCAATTTTTTGTCGCAATGTGATGATTTATTTTGATAAGCCCACACAGTTAAAACTATTGGCGCGAATGACCCAGCTATTGACTCCAGACGGATTGTACATCGCCGGTCACTCGGAGAGCTTTGCCCATGCTACGCATTTGGTAACGCTGATTGGTAAAAGTACTTATCAGGTGGCCGCCAGCGGACGGACGGAGATTGCCAATGAACCATAACAATAACTATGACAATAATGTCCATCTGGCTCCCAATATTTATCATGATCGTCACTTTGAGCGGCAAGCGGTGAAAATATTACCTGGCGAGTACTATGTAACGACGGGCGATAAATTAATTGTGACTGTTCTTGGTTCTTGCGTTGCTGTTTGTTTACGCGATAAGTACACAGGCATAGGTGGAATGAATCATTTTCTCTTGCCGAATGATGGTAATGCGGATTCAGGTTTGCTGACTGAATCTGCTCGCTATGGTGTGTACGCCATGGAATTGCTTATTAACCATTTGTTAAAAATGGGGGCCAATCGCTCGCGCTTTGAGGCAAAGGTATTTGGCGGTGGCAATGTGTTGCGCGGGATGACGGTAAATAATGTTGGTCAGCGCAATGCTGAATTTGTATTGGATTACTTGCAAGTGGAGCAAATTCCTGTGGTTGCACGCGATCTGTTGGGCGAGTTTCCGCGCAAGGTGTATTTTTTTCCAGATACGGGACAAGTATTGGTTAAAAAAATTAAAACCTTGCACAACAGTACAATTACCGATCGTGAAAGTGAGTATCGTATGCGTGTTAAATTCACACCCAAAAGTGGCGATGTGGAGTTGTTTGAATAATTTTCTGATGGAGAGGTCGCGAATATGCCAATCAAAGTGTTAGTGGTTGATGACTCGGCGTTGGTGCGCAGCTTATTGGCTGAAATTATTCGCGACACACCGGATATGACATTGGTTGGCGCTGCGCCTGATGCCTATGTTGCGCGCGATATGGTGAACCAGTTAGTGCCCGATGTGATTACGCTGGATATAGAAATGCCGCGTATGGATGGCCTGGCATTTTTGGAAAAATTAATGGCGGCGCGCCCGACACCGGTAGTAATGATT
Source organism: Gammaproteobacteria bacterium (assembly GCA_021151625.1). GTDB lineage: Bacteria > Pseudomonadota > Gammaproteobacteria > Pseudomonadales > Cellvibrionaceae > Cellvibrio. The sequence continues at coordinate 15,910 of JAGKWY010000061.1, forward strand.
TCTACCTTAACAGAAGAGGGCGCAGACGCTACTTTGCGCGCACTGGAATTGGGTGCAGTAGATTTTATCCCCAAACCCAAGCTGGGCGTTACCAGCGGCATTCGTGAATATGCGGAAATTATAGTAGAGAAAATTCGCGCAGCGGCTGGTGTACGGATTAAACCTATAGCGAAAAAATATCGCCCGGAAATTACCAGTGAACAAAAGTTGCAGACATCCAGTAGTTTGCAAAGTACGGAGAAAATTATTGCTATAGGTGCATCCACAGGTGGTACCGAGGCAATTAAGGATTTGTTGGTGCAATTGCCAGCCGCTGTGCCAGGTATTGTGATGACCCAGCATATGCCACCTGGATTTACCCGTACCTATGCCGAGCGTTTGAATAAAACTACGCGTTTGCATGTAGTTGAAGCAAAAGGCGGCGAACGCATTTTACCAGGCCATGCTTTTCTAGCACCTGGTGGTTATCACCTGGTGGTGGTGCGTTCAGGGGCGGATTACCGCGTAAAATTGTCGGATGCCGAACCTGTACATCGTCATCGACCTGCAGTGGATGTGATGATGGAGTCAGTTGCAGACGTTGGAGGTAAAAACGTTATTGGTGTGTTGTTAACGGGTATGGGTAAAGACGGCGCAAAAGGTATGCTGGATATTCGTAATCGCGGTGGTTATACCATCGCCCAGGACGAAGCCAGTTGCGTTGTCTACGGTATGCCCAAGGAAGCAGTTGCAGTAGGCGGAGTAGATCAGGTGGTTACGCTGGATAAAATGGGGCAAGTACTTCTCGATAAAATAAAAGCTCTAGGCAGCGGTAACCGTTTGTAGACCTGTGATAACCATGCGCAGATCAGCACTAACTATACGTAGATCAGTACTAACCACGAATAGATAGTTAAAACTGGTTAACCGCGCGCGGAAACTCCACTAGAAAATAATGCTGTTCGGCTTTGTTGTTGAAGCTGATAACACCGTGCATTTTTTCAATAATTTCTTTTGCAATGGCAAGTCCAAGCTCGCCCGAGTCTAATGGATTGTTGATGGAATCCGGTGAATTGCTAAATTGCGCAGCGAGTTGCTTGCGTTGCGTTTCGAGCAAATTGCGATTATTAAAATAAATACCCAGGTTGACTCGACTGCGCTCTTCATGCACCTGCAGGATTATCTCTGAGTCGGGCGCGGAACTTTTAAATGCACATTGTAATAATTGTGATAACGCTTGATAAAAACGTGCGCTATCGACTTGCACGGTTAATTCATCACTAGCGGAAACCAGCCTGGCTTTGTTTTGGTAAATATCACCAAAGGTTTTATTGCGCCGCAAAACTTCATCCACCAGTGACAGTACCGGCAGTGTTTCCATTTTAAAGCTGCTATCACCTTTGGAAAGGTTCTGCATTTCAATCAAATCGTGCATGAGCTGTTGCAGGCGCAGGCTGTTGGTGTGGGCAATGTCCACAACATGGTGCAGGCTGCCTGGCAGCTTGCTCTGTTCCTTGAATTTTAAGCGCTGTAGTGCCTCGCCAATTAAATTCAAGGGGCCGAGAATTTCTTTGCTCGCACTGTTAATAAATTGGCTGCGCAATTCGTCTGCGTGTTTTTTTTCGGTGATGTCGCGCACTATGCCAATGAAAATAGGCTCGCCGTTTTGGAATACGCGCGACACCATTAAATCCATCGGAAATTGCTGGCCATTGCGGCGCAAACCGATTACTTCCCGCCCTATACCCAGGATATTTTTCTTTCCCGTTTGCAAATGGTTGCGAATGTAATCATCGTGTTGTGACTTGTGTGGTTCGGGCATTAATTCATTAATGTTTTTTCCGATAATCTGGCGTGCCCGGTAGCCAAAAATAGTTTCTGCGGCATGATTAAACGATTGGATGGTGCCGCGTTTGTCGATGGTAATTATGCCGTCAGCAATGTCATTCAAAATGGTTTGCGTGTGTTGCGTACTTGCTTCCAGTGCTGCGCGATCTTCCGCATGGCGCTGCTCGTGATTCATGGTTTGTACAAACTGGGCAATGGTTTTTAAGATGGGTTCCAGTTTAAGCGCATCTTCTTGCTGGTATCCCTGGATATTGTTGGCCAAACCGAGAATAGCAATATGGTCGCGCCCATTAAAAATCGGAATGCCCATAAAATTATGAATTTTCGGGTGACCTTCAGGCATGGTGCCGGCGCGCATATCCCGCGCAAGATTGAGGCTAATGATCGGCTTTTCCGATTGCATCACCAGACCGAACAAATTGTTCAGGTTGCGATATTCGCCGTTATCTGGCAAATGCATGGTGCGAAATTTTTCCATCGCCGAGTTGTCCTTTTTGGTGCTGCCAAAGACCAGTGCGCGCATAAATGGTTTGTTGTCGGCGTCTTTTTCTATCTGCCCGATAAAACCCAATTCGCTGTTGCAGGCGGGCAGGGTTTCATTAAGCATGTTTTGCAAGGTCGATTTGATGTCGTTGTCGCTGATAAAAATGGATTGCGCATTGTTAATAATTTTTTCCAGTTGTTGCTTGTGGTTGAGCTCAGCGGTGAGCTGCAACAAATGCTGATTTTTTTGAATTTGTTCTTCCATATTACGGCGCGTGCGGGTGCTGCTGGCAATCACAAAGAAAATAAATAACAGCGTCATGCTGGACATGGCTACCGCGGTAGGACCATCTTCCAAAAAAATAAACAGGCTTAAAGGTGTGATAGCCAAAATAACAAAACCGAGCGAAGAGTATTTGTCTGCGGTGAGTGAGGTCATGGAGCCGGCCGCAACTCCCGCTAGTGAAAAGGCCAGCAGTGCCTGATAGATCGCATTGTCGTGGGCGAAGAGAAATACAGCGGCGGAACCCCAGGCGCACCCGGTCAGCCATACACCTACGCGAAAACAATTGAGCCAGAATTGAGTAGAGTAGAGTTGATGGGTGTTGTGCCAGAATAACCAGAGAATCAAACGCGCGAGTAAGGTGCTGCAAAGCAATAGATTCCACAGGATGATTTCTGCCTGGCCAATTACTTTCCAATGTGACAGGCTTAAAATCAGGGCGATAACAATTGAAGAAATCAGGGACACGGGCAAGCTATTGAAGAGCGAGCGCATCTGTTCCTCTGCCAGGGTATTTTGGCTTGGCTGGTCCTGGTCGTATGGATGGCTTTCCTCAGATGGGTGTACGGTCATGATCTTCAATAAATTGTGGGATTGAGCTGAGTATAGATTAGCTTGAACGGGTTTCTAGCAAAGGTGATCTATTCTAGTCGTAGTGAGCCGCGCGATTCGATTACCTGCTATTACTGGCGTTACATAGATATTGTGCGCATAACGAGAGGTTGAATATGACAAGTTTATTAAGTGAAAAAACCTGTACCGCGTGTCGCGGTGATTCGCCACCTTTGGCGTCAGAGGAAATACAACAGGCGCTGACTGAATTAACCGGTTGGTCTTTGGAGTCGGTTGCAAACATAGACCAGTTTGCCAAGACCTATAAATTTAATAATTTTGTGAATGCACTGGCGTTTACCAATGCAGTAGGGAACTTGGCAGAAGAATATGGCCATCACCCGGCGCTATTAACCGAATGGGGCAAGGTAAAAGTGAGCTGGTGGACACACAAAATAAAAGGTGTGCATGAGAATGATGCCATCATGGCGGCTAAAACCGAGCAACTTTTCAGTGCCCGGTTTGCGCCAGATAAATCATAAAAGGAAATATACTGCAGAAAATTAATACAGGCGGTACTGCTCGGGAATTTGCTCCACTGAATCGATAGGTGGAGTCAGTTTGTGCAGAATGCCGTCGTGAATATCGTAGATCCAGCCGTGAATGGTGAGTTCCTGACCGCGCGCCCAGGCGTTTTGCACAATATTGCTGCGTGAAATATTGTCTACCTGCTGGATTACATTAAGTTCGCACAAACGGTTTACACGTTCATCCTGATCGGCCATTCGATCAATGATGTCTTTGTTGGTGTAATAAACATCGCGAATATTGCGCAGCCAGTAATCAATCAGGCCCAGCTTTTGATTCTCCAGTGCCGCTCTTACACCACCGCAGCCATAATGACCGGTTACCATCACGTGTTTCACTTTCAAAAACTCTACTGCGTAATTTAATACCGTCATGCAATTCAGATCGGTATGGATAACCACGTTTGCCACATTGCGGTGCACAAAAATCTCGCCGGGTGCGAGGTTGAGAATCTGGTTAGCGGGTACGCGGCTGTCGGAACAGCCGATCCATAAATATTCCGGGGCTTGTTGTTTAGCCAGGTTGGAAAAAAACTCGGGGTCTTCCTTTTTAATGTCTGTTGCCCATTTTACGTTGGCGGCAAACAGACTGTCTAAATCACTCATGGCAGGCTCCAATATCTCTTATAACTAATTTTAATCTCTGAACTAACGTGAGACGGTTACTTGGGGTCGCTTAATTCAGCCAGCAGTATAGGGGAAAGCAGGTTGCGAGTGTTACATTGCAGCTTTTGTTCCAGTAATTTTTTGGTTTCAACAACAATGGCCAATTATTTTTTCCGTTGGTAGGTATCGATGACTAAGGGCGCACAGCAAAACACTCTCTATTGGCATGATTACGAGACTTGGGGCGAAGTGCCGGCGCTTGATCGCCCCTCGCAATTTGCCGGGGTGCGCACGGATGAGGAGCTGAACATTATCGGCGAACCTTTAATGATTTATTGCCGGCCTGCACCAGATGTTTTGCCCAAGCCAGAGGCCTGCCTGATTACCGGTTTATTGCCGCAGGTGGCGGCAGAGCAGGGGCTGCCGGAATACCAATTTATTGCGCAGATTCATGCCGAATTATCTCGTCCGGGAACCTGTGGGGTAGGGTTTAACTCCATCCGCTTCGACGATGAAGTGACTCGTTATACGCTCTATCGCAATTTCTATGATCCCTATGAGCGCGAGTGGCGCAATGGCAACTCGCGCTGGGACATTATTGATATGGTGCGAATGACCCGTGCCCTGCGTCCCGAAGGAATCGCCTGGCCGAATTACGAGGACGGTCGCCCCTGTTTCAAACTGGAGATGCTGACTAAAGCCAATGGCCTGTTGCACGAGGCGGCGCATGATGCGCTCTCAGATGTCTATGCAACCATTGCCGTAGCCAAATTGATCAAAACCCGCCAGCCCAAACTTTATGATTACGCCTATAAATTGCGCGATAAGCGCTTTGCTGCGGGCATGATTGATATCGATAACCACAAGCCCTTACTGCATATTTCATCGCGCTTCCCGGCCGAAAATGGCAATGCTGCGTTGGTATTGCCATTGGCAATGCATCCCACTAATAAAAATTCGGTGATTGCGTTTAATTTATCAACGGATCCCAAGCCTTTGTTAACGCTGCCTGTCGATGAGTTGCGTCTGCGGTTATATACCCGTGCAGAAGATCTGCCGGAAGGTGTGGAGCGGCTGGCGTTAAAGGAGATCCATTTAAATAAAACGCCTATGCTGCTGCCTGCCAATATGCTGGATGACGCAACCGCGCAGCGTTTGCAAATAGATAAATCCGTTTGCGAGCAGCATTGGAATCAATGGCGCAACCTGACTCTGGATGAACAACAGCGTCTGCAACAAACATTGTTCCAGTTGTACAGTGAAAATAATTTCGCGGAAAAAACGGATCCGGAGCAAATGCTTTACAGCGGTTTTTTTGAGGAGCACGACAAGCGGTTGATGACCCGGGTGCGCCAAGCCGATGCAGAAACCCTGGCAACCGGGCATTTTGACTTTCGCGATGCGCGCCTGGGTGAAATGTTATTTCGCTATCGCGCGCGCAATTTCCCCTCCAGCCTTAATCCCAATGAGCAGGCGCGCTGGAAAGCCTTTTGCAATTGGCGACTCACCGATAAAGATTCCCAATCCAGTCTGACCTTGCCGGAGTTTTATGCGCGACTGGCGCAGCTTGTGGCCGATGCTAGTCTTAGTGAGCAACAACAAAATTTGCTCAAGCAATTGCAGGCTTATGCCGATAAGTTGCAAAGGCAAGCAGGTGCTGCCGTATAAGTCCTAACAATAGCGGTTGCAACCATAACAATATCCACGGATGGGCTATCAACCCCGCGGGCTCGCCTTGAGCGCCATAACAATATTTGCCAACCCATTAACCCGCGGGTGCAGGTCAACCACTACTCCGGAGTCCAGACAATGGCTACTCGTTGGTCACTACGCAAAAAAATCAGTGCGTCGGTCGCTGTTTCCCTTTTATTAGTCGGCTGTGCTGTTTCCTATCTTTCCTATTCCTCGGCCATGACGGCGATGGAAGTTAATATCAACCGCCAGATCGCCGGTATTTCCGCTACCTTCAGTAAATATGTGAGTGATTGGTTTGCGCTTAAAGGTAAGGCGCTGGAAGGTTTTCCTGCCACGGCTACCGAGGAAAACTACAACGCGCACCTGACTCAGGTAAAAATTTCGGCAGATGTGGATAACAGTTTCCTCGCCTTTGCCGATGGCAAGCTCTACAACGCAAATAATCTGGTGATGGCGCCGGGCAACGACGATCCGCGGGTGTGGGGCTGGTATATTGCGGCAACTAAAAATCCGCGCGAAACCTATATCGATAACCCCTCAGTCGCTTCAGCCACCGGTAAAAATGTGGTGTCGCTCGGGCGCGCAGTGCTCAATGGTGATGGCACTATCAAAGCCATTTTGGGTGTGGATGTGGTGATCGATGATATCTTGGTGGGGCCGGTGCAATCCACCCTGCTGGGGCAGCTGGCCGCAATTCTGGTGTTGCTGGTGGCAACGATTCTCGCGCTCAACTGGCTCAACGGTGTGTTGCTGCAGCCGCTACACAATGTATCTGAATCCCTGTCACAAATTGCTTCTGGCGGTGGTGACTTATCGCGTCGGTTGTCGGTCACATCCAATGATGAAGTGGGCTTGCTAGCCGAAAATTTTAATTCTTTTGTCGACCATATGAATGACCTGGTGCGTCATATTCGCGCCCAGGCGAATGACTTGCAGGATAACGCCCGCGCTATGGCCGATTCGGCAGTGACTTCAGTGCGCGAGTTGAATGGGCAGCAACAGCAAATCGGTATGGTCGCCCAGGCCATGAATGAAATGACCAACGCCACCCAGGAAATTGCCCATCACGCTGAGCACACTGCCGATTCAGTGCGTGAATCGGTTAATAGTGCAGAGGCGGGCAAACAGCAGGTGGATAAGACTCGCGATTCCATAGTGGTATTGGCGAAAAAAGTGGATCAGGCCGGAACAGTTATTTCCACCCTCAATACCAACGCGCAAAACATCAGCGGTATTCTCGCCACTATCAAAGGTATTGCCGAACAGACCAACTTGCTCGCGCTCAATGCAGCTATTGAAGCGGCGCGCGCTGGTGAACAGGGGCGTGGTTTTGCGGTGGTTGCCGATGAGGTGCGGGTATTGTCGCAGCGTACCCACGCAAGTACCGAGGAAATCCAGGCCATGATTGCGAGCTTGCAATCCACCGCGCAAAACGCCGTGGCGATTATGGAGGAGGGCAGTCATCTGGCGAGTGGCAGTGTGCAAAACGCGGACAACGCCTCCGAGTCACTTAACCGCATAAACACCGCCGTGGGTGCAATTAGCGGTATGGCGGTACAAATTGCTACGGCAGCGGAAGAACAAAGCCACGTGGTAAAAGAAGTGTTGGGCAATATCACGGCGATCCAGCGGGTTGCTGATGAAGCCGCTGCTGATGCTAATCAGGGCGAAGCGCGCGCGAAAGGTTTGCAAGATCTTGCCTTGGGGTTGAATGACAAGGTTTCCAGTTTCCGCCTGTAATCGCTTCTGCCTTTACTCAAAAGCTAACGCTACAAAGCAGCCTCAGGGCTGCTTTTATTTTTGTGGTGATATTGGGAGCTATTGTCGTTTACTGCTAAAAACCGGGGTTTAACCCTGATAAGTGTGGGAATTTAGGATACATACGAGTACAATCCCGCGCCCGTATAAGCACCTGCCCCAAGTGGATCGTTAACGAATTTTAGTGGGAGCCCCCTATGTCTTCTATCAAGAAAGTGGTTCTGCAAGCGTTTGATTGAAATCGCCAACGAAGTTGGTGCTGATGCAATTTCCCACGGTGCGACCGGTAAGGGTAATGATCAGGTGCGTTTCGAACTGGGTGCTTATGCACTGAAACCAGGTATCAAAGTAATTGCGCCATGGCGGGAGTGGGATCTGACTTCCCGCGAAACCCTGATGAATTACTGTGAAAAGAACAATATTCCGGTGGATTTCGCCAAGAAGAAGGCATCGCCTTACTCAATGGATGCCAACCTGTTGCACATCTCCTATGAAGGCAAGGTTCTGGAAAACCCATGGACCGAAGCGGAAGACGATATGTGGCGTTGGACTGTAGCCCCGGAAGTGGCTCCAGACAAAGCAACCTACCTTGAACTGACCTATGAAAAAGGCGATGTGGTTGCCATCGATGGCAAGCGCATGTCACCGGCAACTATCCTTGCTTATCTGAACAAAGTCGGTGGCGAGAATGGTGTTGGTCGCCTGGATATCGTGGAAAACCGCTATGTAGGTATGAAGTCGCGCGGCTGCTATGAAACCCCTGGCGGCACCATCATGCTGCGCGCTCACCGCGCAATTGAATCCATCACTCTGGATCGCGAAGTGGCGCATTTGAAAGACAGTTTAATGCCCAAGTACGCCGAGATGATCTATAACGGTTATTGGTGGAGCCCTGAGCGCAAAATGATGCAGGCGATGATCGATGAATCGCAGCAGTTCGTGAATGGTGATGTGCGCGTCAAACTCTACAAAGGTTCTGTACATGTAGTAGGTCGCCGCTCAGCTGACAGCCTCTTTGATGAAAAAGTAGCTACATTTGAAGATGATGCTGGTGCATACAACCAGAAAGATGCAGAAGGCTTTATCAAGCTGAATGCATTGCGTATGCGTATTGCTGCCAACAAAGGCCGTGCCCTCAAGTAATTGTCTGGCGCTCCCGCAGCCTGGTGGCTGCGGGAAGTTTGATCAATTGTTGTTTTGCTTGATTAAAAGCGCATAAATAATTTGATAAATATCAATCCTGTAACTGCAAGTGTGAGACAAAATGCCGCGCTTGAGGCAAAATGCCGCACCTAAAGTA
>JAGKWY010000062.1 GCA_021151625.1 Gammaproteobacteria bacterium
GGGATGTTTTCATCCGCAACTATCTTCATAAAAGCTCGCTTATTGCCAGAAAAGGCGTGTATATGTTCTGTTTGCTGTAAAAGTAGGCGCCAAATAAATCCAGGGAATAAAAAAATCAACCATAGCAGTTGTGCTTTGGCGAATTAGCATATACTTTATATAGTGATGGTGACGTTAAAACCATCGTTTGGAACCCGTTGTCAGGGGTTACCCGCAGCGGGATCTACCTCAATTTAGGGGGTGGTATTATGAAGACCTCGCACACTGGCCACAACATGGATAATGTGGTTGATCTCTTCACCAGGAAAACCTATTCAGCTATTCATGATGAGCGCTTTATTCGCCTTGCTCCAGAACTGGACGGGCTTGAGATGCTCTATTCCAACGATACCAGCTCCGAAAAACTCTACAGCCTGAAAATCCTTTGCTGGGGCCTGCGCGCCAACGGCGAAGTTGTGGGTTTAGTTCCCTGGCTGAATGATATAGTCCCCTGCCCTGACCTATGTGACCCGCTGAATGGTCACTGGGAAGGCTATTATGACCCGGGTATTGATGAGCTGTTTTTTGAAGCTCCCATGCATAAGGTCATAGAGCTTGAAACGGCAGCGGAATACTACGAAGTCCAATGTGATAGTGGCGATGATGTTATTCAGGAGCTACCGGACACCATAGGCACCCACGCTGTGCTGGCGGTACCGGATAGCAAACGCCTCTCGCTGGTAGAAGTGGTCAGCTGGTGCCTGCATTATGATGGCAGTGTGTACGCCATGATTAGCGACCCGGCCAAGGTAGTTAGCACACCTGTACTGCCCGGCGATGACTCGCTGTACGAAGCACAAGCCAGCGAGCAATTCCGTTACTTCTTCCAGCATCAGATTGCCAACAAAATCAAAGCGGAAGATCCAGAAGCGCTTGCCGCCATTTCTTTGCTGGTTGATGGTATGCAAACCTGACCAGCAAAAAAAGCTCCAAAAAAATAACGCCGCATCTGCGGCGTTTTTTATGCCTGTAAAATAGAAACCGGATTATTTACTCTTACGAATGTAATAAAAATATTGCGTCTCGGTTTTTTTCTGATCGATCAACTCATGACCAAGAAACATACAAAATTTTGGAATGTCGCGCTGCGTTGACGGATCGGTTGCAATCACCTCAATGAGATTGCCAATTGCCACTTCTTTGACAGCTTTATGCAGCATCATAACCGGCTCGGGGCAAAGCAAACCGGAGGTATCCAAAGTTTTATCAATTTGTTCATTCATAGTTTTAAATCGTCTATAAAAATTTCAGCACATAGCCAAGTGATTGCTATGATTAACTCATGGGAAAATTAAGTCAGGAGAAAACTTTTCACTACCGAGGAACATTGTTCGATGTCTCGGAAACCGATAGACGATTATATGCCCTCAGACTTTTTTAGTCGCCAGTCACTGGAGCTAACTTTCCGCTTGCTGCGCAACAACCATCCATTATTGGCTCACACAGTAAAGCAAACCATCGATTCCGCCACCGCAGTTTCTTTCGAAGATTTGCAATCCGCTTACACCGGTGAAATGTTGCGCAACAAAGATGTACTGGAAGCGTTAAAAGCGCACACCATCGGCAAAATAGTTTCCGTACTTACCGATATTGGCGAAGAGGCCCTGCGCAAACACGACCTTCCACCAAGTCACATGACCTTGTTACGCTCACTCATCGAGGACTGGGTACAACTCACTGAATGGGTATTGCAACACACCGCAACAGATATGCAGGATAAAACCGCTTACCAATAGTTCAGGCTTAATTAAAATACGCGCAAGTGCCCTGTTACTTCTTCACGATCGTGATACAGCTGCTTAAATTGAATATCCACACGAAAACCCGCTTTTTCTAACTCGGTAACAATTCGCTCCTCACATTTTTTCACTTCCATATAACGCTGTTTCATGGGCAGTTTTAAATTAAATACCGCCTCACGACAATATTTTTTAGTAAACCATTTGATAATCATACTGGTAACGCGCGCAGGCTTATCCACAATGTCACACACCAACCAATCCACTGGTTTTTTGGGTTCATATAAAAAACCATCGCTGAGCATATGGGTTACCTGCCCGGTTTCCATCAAGTTTTTATCCATTGGCCCATTGTCGACCGCTTCCACAAACATGCCGCGCTGCACCAACTGCCAGGTCCAGCCGCCCGGAGCAGCACCGAGATCCACCGCACGCATACCGGAAGCCAAACGTTCTTCCCAATCATCCGCTGCAATAAAATGATGCCAGGCCTCTTCCAGTTTTAATGTGGCGCGACTGGGTGCTTCTTTGGGTAAACGTAAACGGGTAATACCCATTGGCCAGGGCGAAGCATTATTAATTGGACTGATTCCAAGATAAGCCTGGGTCCCCGAGATAAATACCAGATGCATACGCACTGAACTTTTAGCAGAAAAAAGTGAAGCCGCACGCAATGCTTTTTCAAACGGCGCAGTAAATTTCTTGCACAATCCCGAAAGTTCTTTTCCCTCATTGGTGTCGACGGTTTCGATCACCAACTCGCGCACCTCGCCTATTTCCTGCGCGATAGCAAGCAACGGACTTACACGATCTGCCACCGGTAAATCACTTATCATTTCAGCACATGCAAACCACTGGCGTGCAAAAATAAACTTGCGAAACCGCAGCATTTTAATTAACTGACTAGCACCGTCTGGCTCGTGGGTGATAAATAAAACATAAGCGCTGTTATCTTTGGTTTTACTATAACCATAAATACCCAAATCACCCGCCAGTTCGGTAATTTCTGCGGAGCACTCTTTTTCAAACCCCGGGCGACAATGTAAAAATAAATGATTCACAATTTTCTCTTTATTGATTGGGATGACCACTCATTACAGGCCATTATTCGTGCTCAAGCAATTCGGCATCGCGACGCGGTAAAATACTTACCGATTCAGTAGCAGTATCAAATACCACCACGACTTCGCGTCGTTTAAGTAATTGTTTGATTTGTTCAACTTTTACACTGAGCGATATTTCTTCCTCACCGTAATCGGTGCCCTCACGGGTAATGAATTCTTCAATCAATCCTTGCAATGCATCGCTCGATAATTGCTCATAGGGAATAATCATCTAACGCTACCAATTTTCATTGCATTCAACTCTGGTTCAAACCCGGTTTGATTTCTGACTTGTTCAGGTAACACAAGCGGAGTAATCTTGGCTTAAACCTACCAATGCTGTATCAACAATTTAACAATAAGGATGCAACGTGAACACGCAACTCGTATTGACTGTCCTCTGCGATGACCGCCCCGGCGTAGTCGAACAACTGGCCCAAACCATGGCATTGTACGCGAAATCGCCCAGGCCTTCGCCGCGCGCCATATTAACATGGGTGAACTGGAAACCGCCTGCTCCAGTATGCCCTGGTCCGGCGAACCGCTATTTGAAGCTACCGGGGTGATTGAAGTCCCCAAAACCGTGGATATGAATGAACTCTACGATTACCTGGACAAGATTGCCGATGAGCTGGCAGTTGATATACGACTAGAGTCATCTACTGAGCGCAACAACTAACCCCCCTGCTCAAAATCCCCTGTCTCCAAATATTAAGGGCCACTGTTGTGGCCCTTAATATTTACGCCGCATAGTTTATACAACGCAACTAATGCTTGCGTCGCTCCAGCTCAGCATCAAATTTTTCCAATTCAATATTGATTGCCTTGGTTGAGATATTCACTTCATAAAAAGAAAATAATAGCGATACCACCAATAAAATCAGGCTGGTAGCAAACAGATACATACCGGCAACTTGAAAAGCCAGCAGCAATGAAAACATCGACAGCGTACAAAACACAAATGACAAGACACCAAACGCCTGCATAAAACGAATAACCGTCATTCGGATACGCAGGTTTTCAATTTGACGAATAACCAGATCCCGGCTGGGTGCGTTTTCCAGATTGCTTAGCTGACGAATCACATTCGCCAGTGTTACAAAACGATTGGTATACGCGAGCATCAATAATGAAATTGCAGGAAACAATAAACTGGGAGTGGTAATGGTCATTTCCATAAATACATCATCCGGTATATGACTATTGGAATCTTTCGCGCCAATAGATTACACGGTCATGTCCACGGTAGCTACCAAACTGATACCTGGCCCTCAAGTTACAATCCGCACTGCGATTAACATGCGCATCCGGGAGCTGACAATTTGCATCAGTTGGAACACCATCCAGGCTATTCCAATCAAACCGCAACCAGGGATAATTCGTTAAATTGATATTCACCAGGAAAGGATCAGAACTCGCAGCAGTACCAGTCGGCATTGTAAAGAAATGCCTTGCATCACCATTTACAAAACCAATATTAGTAGCTGCCACCGAAGAATTTTGCGCGTTAGTAACACTATAAGTACCGGTAGTTTGGCCCGTAACTGCACCACTGGTAATTAATGAAACGTTTAAGTTCGCAGGCGTTGAAATACTTCCCGATGGATAAGAAATTACACTACGTAAAATTGTCGAGCAACTATCACTTGTGTATTTAATAAAAACATTTCCCGTCCAATATTCAGTGAAAAAATTTACCGGCAAATCTGCTGTCTCCGGCCCAAAGGCATCATCGAGACGCACACGACCATAACGCATTACCAAGGGAGCCCCAAGTGTTATCGCGGTACAACTTCCGGTGCAAGAACCAGTTGTATTGGGGTTCATGTTTAACGCTTGTAATTGCCGCGAATCCAGCGCATCCGTTAAACGAAGCCCTAACTGTAAATTATCAAAAGGACCATCGGGGGCAGTTGAGTTTTGGCGAGCAAAATTGGTATTTGATGTTGCCGTAAGCTCTCTAACACCGCTGACCCAGGTTGTTGCCGGAGTGGTTACACGCGCACCAAGATTTACGCAGTTATCTGCGTTTTCAGCAACCCATTCAATATTCGCATATCCAGAACCGGAAACCGAACCAGAGCCCGTTGAGCAACCCGCAGCTGAACTGGAACTCCCACTGAAACCAACACTGGAACTGGAGCTTGAACTGGAGCTCGCAATTGATTCATAGTAATTAGTAGTCACAGTTTCGTTGGTACTACGTGCTTCCACGCGATACAGCAACGTCATGTTTTGTCCCATATAGCTAAAATTAAACCCGGCACCAACACAAGCCGAGGTTATTGTTGCGTTAGCCAGAGTAAAATGATCCGGATAAAAACGCCCCGCCACAATATTTCCATCACTGAAATTGGGGATATTTCCCGCCCCCAAATAATCAGAATCGGTGAGCGATGGCGTAATGCGAATACTGCCTACCTGGTTCCATTGAATATCGGGATTAACAAAGGTACCGGCCGGGGTTGTTGCTGAAAAACTCCCGGTATTAGTTAAGCCAGTCAAGGTGCCACCCACGGGATGAACCAATGTTGAAGCCGTCAACGAAATTGCATTTTTCTCTGATGTAGTTTCATTGCCAAAATTTGGAGTTGGTGAACCACTCGCGTTACGTGCTTGTATAAGCACCTTAAATTTTTCGTTAGCGGCAACAAAACCTGCACCTGTAGTTGTCGTTCCCGGGGAAGCCGCGTTCGCCAGGGTGGTAATACCACTCACCGTCAGTGTGTGAGGCTTAACTACAAACTGATTACTATTTCCCGTCAACGTAATAGCCGGATTACTGCCCGAGGCGGGCAAACTTACCTGCCCATGCAGACGAATAGCACCTACATCCGTGTAATTAAACGGAATCGAAGCTATACCCGAGGCGTTAAAGGTAAGGGAAACAGCTTGATAAGTTGATACAGAATTATTTGGATTGGCGCTAATGCTCACACCATTAATCGTCAACTGCTGCCCGGCAATGCACGCCGTCGGGTTTCGACATTCATAAGCAAGATTAACATTACGCGTGCCGGTAATTTGCGCCACGCAGGTACCTGTTGTGGTATCAGTACGTACTGCACGCAGTACCAAATTATTATTTGCAGTGCCTGCAACCTGGGTAGCAATTGCAGTATAAGAAGCCGAGTCATTGTAAAAACCCAAAATCGCACTGACAAAAGTAATGCTCGGGTCATAGGAGGCGCTTTCCGTACGGGTGCCATCTGTTACATTAATATTTAAGGTTGCTGCTGTCGTTTGCTGCAAATATTTTGTTGCTGCACTGGTACTGCCATTAAATGTGAAAGTATTTCCACCAACCCAGGTGCCAGTTGCAGGCAAAGTGGTTAACGTAATTGTTGTACCGTTAGCAGGGTTAACCGTACTACCCGAGCTGTTATAGGCGGTAATAGTAATAGCCGCCGCATCGCAAGTTACCGCTGGGGTGGTGAGAGTAATGCGATAATGATCCACTGATGTCGCAGCGCTATTACAAGCACTTGCAGGCGTAGAATTGGGAACGCAAGTTCCGTAAACAGCACCACCATTAGTAATATTTACTGTTGAATAACCTGGTGCAGTCAGGTTTCCGTAGACAGTGGAATTATTCACATTAATCGGGCCGCTGTTACTGCTGATAGTAATTGAGTTTGAACCAGAGCCCAGCACACTGCCACTTTGAATCGTCACAGTACTCGCACCACTAATACTGCCGCTCGTCATAGTTACACCGGAAAATGTAGCCGTATTAAATGCTGTCATTACAAAAGCGCCGGCGATAGTGCCGCCTGTAATGCTCATACCAGATTGTGCTTGAGCACCACCACTTAAGTTGGTTCCGTTAGTCGTAATCGTATTGCTATTACTGGTTATCTTTCCGGTGACAGCACCGCCAGTGAGATTAATATTTCCGCCCGTGGTAATTGTTCCGGTTACAGACGTTCCGATCAAAGTGATATTGCTGCTATTTGCGGTGATATTGCCATATATCGTATTGGTATTGCCCGACTGAATAGCGCCGTAGTTGGAAACCAGATTAATGCGGTTTGATACAGTACCAATGGTGTTATTGGTAAGCACAAAGCCATCATCCGCGGAAATAGTGATTGTCGTATTAGCTGTTAAAATATCACCACTGCCCAAGGTAACCCGTCCATTACCGGTACAGGTATAAGTAGTGCCTGATACGCTCCAACTGGTATTACAAGGTGGATAAGAACCACTTGTTAAATTATAAGTTGCGGCCTGCACATTCACAGCAAAGAATAAAATAATTAAACCAACAATAGAGTTGAATGATTGATAACACTGAAAACAAATTAGGCGCGCAATCATTTATTACTGCTCCCGATAAGAGCCGACCTGAACGGTACGGGTCGCACGAAATTGTTGGGCGCCACAAGCTCCAACGCTTGTCAGCGTATAAAAACTGACAGTAACGCCCACAGCAGCCGTGGTTGCATAATTTGCCGCTGTCGCTGCATTGCAATTAGTGTTATCACGATAACGGCAGGTGCACGTCACTTGCGCTGTGCACATCTTCAAGCCATCTACACCGGGAAAATTATGGTTAATCGCCATATTTGCGCAGGCTAAATCTGTTGCCTGTCGGGTAGCTGTATTTAAAAATAAAGCCTGCATTCCACGCTGAGCACCACTTTCAGCAGCATAAAACGTCTGGACATTGGAGAACTCCTGTATACCGGACATTTGGGTTTGTGTACTGGTACGCGAAATAGTCACCGCCAGCGCTGCCATTACCACCAAAATAAATAAAGCCAGTGGCAATAAAAAACCACGCTGGTGATGGGCTGAAATTTTTGCAGGAAATTCAGGGGACATTACGAATAAATACCCCCTGCGTATAAGTGATAGTCTCGCCGCCAGAGGAAACACCCAATGCGATATTAATCCGCGCATTGCGATTCTCACTGCCATTCGCAAGACTAAATGGTGTGGCCGTAGTTATTCCCTTTGCAAGCACATCAAAAGCACCTGCAGGAGGAGTGTCGATCACAGTTAAATTGCCATAAAAACGTAACTCTGAGCCGACCACACAAAAGGCCAAGGGATTATCTAATAAATAATAACGCTTGCTCATTGAATTACGTTGCCATGTGTGCGCCGCCGCAATTTGGAGCGCATTGCCGATATAACCGGTATAGGCTTCACGCGAGCCAGCAGTTGCGCCATATATATCCTGATGCCGATTAGCGCCTATCACCAAATGACGTGCTGTACCAAAATCTACCGTGACCTGCGTGGCAGGAATGTTGGCAGTTGCTGTAACCCCATTAGTACCATCCGCAACCAGATTAAAATAATTGCCGCCGGCAACAATTGGCATAAATTCAATGCAAGTACCTCCATTTAAAATGCGAATAGAATTCGGCAACGCCACTCGCAATTGGCGAGTCATGCGCTCCAATGCTTGCCGGGTAGTATTTACCAATAATGCACGCGTTTGCGTGCGCTGATAGCCCTCTGTGGTTCTAACTACAAACCCGGTACCTATGGTAGCCAGAATGGCCAGGATCACAATAACGGCAACCATTTCTACCAGCGTAAAACCGCTGCGCTTACAAACCCGTTTCTGTTTCACTCCCTGCTTAATGAAAAAAAATTTTTCCATTAGAAATTTGCTCGCTCAGAGGCCAGCAAAATGGTCTCACCCGCAGGTGTGGTTACACGGACTTGCACCAACTTAATATTACTATTTGTGGTTACCGTAACTGTGCGGTTATAGCCGGTATAAGGTGTATCAGTCCATCCCTGATAGTCATCCACGTCATTCATATTGGTGTCTTTACTGTTATTGCAGGTAACCGATCCTGCTTGCGCAGATGAGCAGGCGGGAACACCACCTACAGGAGTTAGTTCATCATATTTTAGCGAGAGGATTTCATCGAGCAGTGATTGCGCGGCTTCCAGTCCACGGATCCTGATTAGTGGATCAGCGTTATGTATTACAGACTGACGATACGCACTAACCAGTGGAATCATTGCAATACTGACAATCACGATAAATGCAACTAACTCAATCAGGCTCACACCCGACTGTTTATTTTGAAAAGTGTGGTTAATTAGCGAAGGCATAACCACTTGCCTCCACGCGGATACTTGCAGACACCCCACCCCTACCCGAAATAGAGATAGTTCCGGCAGCGGTTCGCCCCAGCTTGTCATAAGTAAATGAAGGAGAAGATGAGGTGATAGTTATACCACTGGGCATTTGCAGCGGGTAAAAGTCACTTCCTGCTTTAATAGCAGCACCACTTTCAGTCACAGAAACAGAATTAGCAGTAAATACAACCAGAATGGGATTAGTTGCGTCGCTACGCATCATGGCTTGCTGCTGCGCAAAAAATAAAGCCGCGATTATGTCATCGCGGCTTGAGAGAACTGAGGAATAATTATTTGACGAAAAACGGCTAAACAGAGCAGCGGAAAGAATACCGATCAAAATAGTGACCGTTATTAATTCAATTAATGTAAAACCATAACCATATTTTCGCATTAACGCCGCTGCATTTAGCTGGACTAAAAATTAGGGAGTTACACCATAGGCAACAAAATTACCTGTCTTGCCTTTATAGGTAACGGCACAAGTTGATGAGCCACCTTCTGAACCTACACCGCCACCAGCCAAGGCAGTACCAGTACCTGCAGTAATGACATAATCAGTCGAAGGTAATGCACCACCTTCCAACAACGCCGCTACAGCCTGGCAGGTGGCTACCGCAGTAGGTGTTGGCCCCGCAAGCCCTGCGTCTTTAGCGATATTGTTAGCATGGTTCAATGCCGAGGCGCTGGCCAAAGCCCCTGCAACCCCTTTCACCGCCGCATCTTCAGCAGCATCCGATAAATCCACAAAACGCGGTAAGGCGGTGGCCGCCAATATCCCCAATATTACAATTACTGCGATCAATTCAATTAAAGTAAAACCAGATTGTTGTTTCATATAAAAAGCCCCGGGCCAATAAATTGTAGTTAACCGAACAACAGCTCCCGGAAATCGGGAAGCAATTAATTACTTCCATGACAACAGCACATAAGCTGCTTAGACTTGCATTGTTAACCGAAATATAGTCAATGCCTTTGGGAATGCCAGTTTCTAAGTAAATTAATGTTTAAGTGAGTCATCGCTAATAGCTGAAAATAACAATCGGCCACTTAATGGGAAATAATCAAAATAAGCCCCATCATCAACCAAAAGATAACGGCATGCTTCAGAGCGGGAAAATACGCGGTATTGTGAAGAGTCAACGGTAAATTGCCCCACCGCAATCTGCCCCGGGTTTTGTAACAACAGTTGCCACAACTGATAACAATCTTCATCGCTCGGACTAAACGCCTCTGTCACACCCACCGATACCGAAGCAGGCCAACCTTGTGGGGATGCATGCAGCAGCTTTCCGTTTATTAATAACCCTTTTGGTATATTTCCCGTTGAATTAAATACATTAGATACTAAAAACTCACTGCGGAAATTCGCCGCGGCCGTCATAAAGTGATGCGATATAATTTCCAGGCGTAAAACGCGCGCATCTTTAGCCATTAGGGTATAACGATCCAATGCAACAAGAGCGATAAGGGCAATCACTGTTGCCACAATAAAAAACTCAAATCGCCTACTGTAACCCTGAATCAAATGCACCTCACTTTTGAATGCTGTACATATCCCACATGGGCAGGAAAATACCCAACGCAAGTATGGTTACAAAGGCCGCCATAATGACAATCATGATGGGTTCAATGCGATCACTCAGTTGTTTTACGTCGTACTCCACTTCACTTTCATAAAATATGGCAACTTCCGCCAATAATGCATCAACCTGCCCGCTTTCTTCGCCAACGGAAATCATTTGCAGCACAAGCGGTGTAAACATCCCACTCACCAGATGGGTTTGGTACAGGCCTTCACCGCGTTCAATACCAGAGCGAATACTGCGAATTTTGTCACCCAGGTAAGGGTTATCTATGGCCCGGGCGCTTAATTCCAGCGCTGAGGATATAGGCAAACCTGCATTCAACATTAGCCCGAAAGAACGGGTGTAACGAGCCAACGAGGCTCGTTCAATAATGTCGCCAATAACAATTAGACGTAATTTTTTCCGCCCCCATACGCGGCTACCTTCAGGAGTATTAATGTAGTGATATATCCAGGCGACCAAACCGGCGACAGCGGCAAATAAATACATCCAATAATTTACAAAAAAGTCAGAAATCCCGATAAGAATCCGTGTTGGCAGCGGCAATTGCGAGCCAAATTTTTCGAACATTCCGGCAAACGCAGGAATCACTTTTATATTGATAATGGTGATCGCAATGGTAATGGCGATCAGCACAAAGGTCGGATAGCGCAAGGCAGTTTTGATACTTTTAATGGTACTTTGGTCGCGCTCCATATAATCACTGAGCTGTTTAAACACTAAATCCAAACGACCAGAGTTCTCCCCTACACTCACCAGGCTCACAAATAAATTATTAAAAATTTTAGGATGCGCGCGCATTGCCGTAGAAAGCTCAACCCCCGCCTCAAGACGCGTCACTATATCGTTCAGCGCCTGTTGAAATGCGTAATTGCGCAATGATGCCGATAAACCACGCAAACCTTTTACAAGAGGAATTCCTGCACGGGAAATAGTATGCATTTGACGGCAAAACATAATCAGTTCTACCGCTTCAACCCTGCCGCTATTGGTGGCTCTGATAAAACGCTCGGAAAAACTGAGCTTCTCAATAAACGCTGTTACTTCGACCGGAGTAATACCACGCCCCAATAATTGGCTCGCCGCCGCATCCGGACTGGAAGCATCCAATTGGCCAGAGATTAATCGGCCGTCCGCATTGCGCCCTTTGAATTCAAAAATTGCCATGTAGTAACTTCACCGTTTCCGGATTAAAGATCATCAATCTGCGCAGAAATTGCCATCACTTCTTCCAACGTGGTTACGCCATCAACGGCATAAGCAAGGGCAGCCTCGCTGAGGGTTACAAAATTGGAAGTTTCATAGGCTGCTTTGGTAAAGCCATTAATATCATTCATACGCAAGGCTTCTGCCATGGGCTGATTTAATTCCAGCATTTCAAATACACCTACACGCCCGCGATAACCAGTGTTATGGCAATGGGGACAACCAGTGCCCTGTTTAAACGCGACGTTAGCAAAACTGCGACCTTTACCCACAGTCGCTAATAGCTGCTGCTCATTGGCATTGGGCGTATAGGGTTGAACACAACTAGTACAAATCCGACGCACCAACCGCTGCGCGATAATGGCTTTGAGCGCAGTTGCTACCAGATAACCATCAACACCTATATCCATTAACCGCAATGCAGAAGTCACTGCATCGTTAGTGTGGAGTGTAGACAACACCATGTGACCGGTCATAGAGGCACGCAATGCAATTTCAGCGGATTCCGCATCGCGAATCTCACCCACCAAGAGAATATCCGGGTCTTGCCGCAAGGTCGCGCGCAAAACGCTCGCGAAATTCAAACCAATTTTTTCGTGCAACTGCACCTGGCTGATACGCGGTAATCGATATTCAACCGGGTCTTCAACGGTGATGATTTTTTTCTCAGGTTTGTTTAGCTCTGATAAAGCGCCGTAAAGCGTTGTAGTTTTACCACTCCCGGTAGGCCCTGTTACCAACACCAAACCATGCGGGCGCGTAATTGCCTTGCGAAAGCGATCAATTAAATGTGGCGGCATACCTACTGCATCTAACGCACGTACACCATCGGTTTGATCAAGCAGACGCATTACCACTGACTCACCAAACTGCACCGGCATAGTAGAAATACGCACATCGATATTGTGATGCTTCACTTTCAAATTGAAACGGCCGTCTTGCGGTAAACGCTTTTCCGAAATATCCAGGCCTGACATAAGTTTTAAACGCACCACTAACGCCGACGCGATGCGTTTTTCATTCATGACTTGTTCGAGTAACACGCCATCAATCCGATTGCGAATACGCAATACTTTTTCGTCGGGCTCGATATGGATATCCGAGGATTTTGTATTGATTGCCTCTTCAAATATTTTCTGCAGCAACTTAACTACCGGCGCTTCGGTATCTGTCGCATCCACCGCAAAGTCAGCCAAATCCACCGCAGACTCTTGCAGCTCTTCGTCCAGTTCACCAGCAAGGGTGGCAATTTCACTCGCGCGAGTGTAGGCAATATCAAGAATATCCAGCAATTCGGATTCGCGTACTACCGCTGGCTTTAAGTTCTTTTGCAGTATGCGTTGCAGTTCATCCAGGCCGAAAATATCGGTTGGATCGGCCATGCCTAATAACAGGCCATCAAAATCTTCACGTAACAGCATGACACGGTAGCGACGTGCGCTGGTTTCCGGTAGTTTTTGCACCAGGTCGCGATCAAAACGAAACTGTTTTAACTCCACGAATGGAATATTTAATTGCGCCGACAACAAATTGAGTAGTGCGTTCTCTTCCACATAACCCAATTCAACCAGCGTTGCACCCAATTTACGCCCGGTCAGCTTTTGCTCTTGCAGTGCATGCTGCAACTGGGTTTCAGAGATCATTTTCTTTTCGACCAGCAAATCGCCGATACGAATACGTTTTTGCGAAAATGTGTTCATCATAAAAGGCTCTATAAAATTCCTGTTATTGCAATGCCGTCAAACGCTGCTGAATGTATGCCCGCACTTCGGGTTGCAAATCCGGATACTCTGCCACTCGTAAATAGGCTTGTCTGGCAGTTTGCGACTGGCTCAGCGAATCCTGTGCGAGCGCTAAGCCCAACCAATACGCAGGCTTTTCACCAAAACTACCAAGCAAGCGTCGATATGCACTTGCTGCTTCAGCGTATTTGCCAGCGCGTTGATATAACCCGGCGAGCAAAGAGCGATAGGATTCCTGCGCTTCCGCTTGCGTAACCTGGGCCTCCAGCAATTCGATCGCCCTATCTTCACGCTGTTGAATAATGGCCACTTTGGCGGCATAGAATTGCTTATCAAGTTGACTTAAGTAATCTGCCTGCGCTAACAAACTTTCGATTGCTGCAATATTTTCCTGCTCAACAAAAATATCCAGCAATGCCCGTGTTGATTCCCCTGGCTCCTGCGCCTGAGCGATAAATGCTTGCAACGCAATAATGGCATCGCTGGGTTGCCCTTGCGCCGCCAATTGACGGCCTTGCTCTGCATGGCGCTGATCCAAAAATGCAGCATTAGGTTTAACGGATAAATGCGCACCGGCGGGCATAGTGTTATCAGCAGGACTTTGTTTGGCTGTGCCGACAACTTTGTTTTCACCACTATCGGCTGTGTAATCCTGTACAAAAGGATCGCGGATACTCACAGACGTTTGCGACTCATCAGCTTGGGCGCTTTCCATTGAAATGGTTTCTTCATTGAGAGCTTCAGCTGTTTCTTCATTGAGAGCTTCAGCTGTTTCTTGATTAAGAGCCTCAGCCATTTCTTGATTGCGAACTTCAGCATTCACAGTATCACTAGTAATGACTTGTGACTCCTCTACCACATGGGAGAGTTTGGTAATTGCTGTTTCCAGTGCAGCTAATCGCTCATTTAACACCACTGTAGAATCTGGTGCTTGTGCTGGTGTTTCAGCCTTGTGGCTATCGGTATTTTTTGCAGCAACAGGGCTATCAATAGCCACTTGCGCAGGTGTTGCAGCCCACTCAGTTTGTTTCCATACCCATGACGCAAAAAACACACAAATAAATACAGCTACGCTGGGCCAGAGCTTTCCCGGTTCGGGCTTAATAACACTGGATTGATTTAGTAATTCGCGTTGTTCGTCTTGTTGCAACTCCAGCGCAGGCGCAGACATAACCTCCGCATTTTTTTGCGAGTGCGATAAATCGCACAGCATGTCATTCAATAAACTCATGACATACCACCTAACAAACCCGGCGCCAGTACAATTACTGCCGCCGCACCTGCAGCAAGGGTTGGCCATAACCAATAATCGCGCCGCGCAAGCCAGCGGCCAAACGAACGGCTTTCAGCGGTATCCATAATTGCGCGCACCATATGCTTGCGACTCACACGTTCAACGCCCTGCCCATAAGCGGCCAGCAGCGCTTTGTGCGCAATCACATTAATCAGACGCGGTACGCCACCAGATGCCTTATACAACAGCGCAATTGCCGACGACGAAAACAATATTGCCCCGCGATAACCCGCCGAACTCAACCGATAAGCCAGATAATCCGCCAGGCTTGATTTGGGTATAGTCTGCAAATACTCGGAAAAAACGATGCGCTGTTTTAATTGACGCAAATCCGGGCGATCCAGCAAATCATCCAGCTCCGGTTGGCCAAACAAAACGACCTGCAGCAATTTACTTTTTTCAGTCTCAAGATTAGTCAGCAGACGCAAGGCTTCTATGGTTTCACGCGGCATGGCCTGGGCTTCATCAACCACCAATACCACCTGGCGCTTTTGCTGGGCCAGTTCCACCAAGCGTAAATTAATATCTTTTAAAAGTTGATAGGAAGGAATATCTGGCGAGTAGGCAATGCCAATTTCCTCAGCCAGAAACCATTTGAGCTCATCGGGTGTTAGATAAGGGTTGGGAATATAAGCCGTAATAAAATTATCGCCCAGACTGGCCAATAATTTACGACTGAGCAAGGTTTTGCCGGTGCCTACTTCGCCTACAATTTTAATAAAACCTTCGCTATGCCGCAGCGCTAACAAGAGCGTGCTTAATACTTCACGATGGCTTTGGCTATTAAAATAAAATTGCGTATCTGGCGTGAGCGAAAACGGATGCTCCTTTAATCCGAAATGTTGACGGTACATGGGAAACCTCGTCTGCAAACCTGAGTGTTTGCTATTTGTTCCTATAGGCCTCGCCCATACGTTGCATACTGCTTTGCACTTCGTTGAGCTGTGTATCCCAAGTGTTTTGGCCAACCACTATAGGGCGCAATAAAATAACCAACTCAGTTTTGGCTTTAGCTTTGTGCTTGGTGCGAAATAAAGCATTCACTCCAGGGATATCACCCAGCAACGGTCGCTTTCCATCAGCGACGTTAGCAGATTCTGTCATCAGGCCGCCCAATACAATGACCTGGCCGTTAACAGCTTTTACGATGCTATCGGATTCGCGCACACCGCGCAGCGCCAGAGGCAAGGCAAACTCTTCATCGCCTACCGTGAATATTTTTTGTTGGTCAGTAACTTCACTTACCACCGGGTGGATATGCAATATCACCTCACCTCCTTCAGAAATTTGCGGCGTGACATCCAGCGAAATACCGCTAAAAAATGAAGACAATTCAATATTCGGTGTAGAGGTGCTAGTCGTTGCAGTAGTCGTTTGATTGCTGGAAATACCGGTAACAAAATATTCATCCGAACCAACACGAATAACAGCTTTTTGGTTGTTAACAGTAGATACCCGCGGGCTGGATAAAACCTGAACACTACCTTGGCTTTCAAGCAACGAGAGGATTTTTGTAATATCCTCCACCTGTATTATTGATGAGAACAGATTATCAGCTCCAATCTCATAAGCTTCTGAGGATGTTCTTGAAGCTCCTAAAATATTTCCATTCGAACCATATTGCCGGCTCAATTGATCGGTAATCGTTTTGGTTCCCACCCCCGTGGAGTGCGCATAGCCAAGCTGTCCATTAATAGCAGACCAATTTATTCCAGCTTCAAATCCATCACTCAAGCGCACCTCGAGAATTTTCGCTTCCAAAATCACTTGCCGTTTAATACTTAATTCCGAACGCTCGAGAAAATCACGCACTGCACTCAATTCATTGGGCATGGCTTTTACCACTACCATGCCAGCTTGCGGGGTAATCATTACCGAACGGCTTTCGCTTTCACCGCCAATAATGGAAATGATCGTTTTTTCCAGCGAATTCCAGAAATCTGTGCGATTGAGTGTTTGTACACGCGAACCTGGAGTCAATGCAGAACCACCGCGGCTCGCGCCCCCATTGTTGTTACCTTGGGCACTTTCAATCATATCCAACAGGTTAGCCGTATCACCGCCAGAGGTACTGTTACCACCGCCCGAATTTGAATTGGAATTTGAGTTGCCGCCGGACCTTTGCGCATGGCCGATTACAACACTGGTATCGGATACTCCAACGCGCTGTACATCCAGATAGTTAATCTGGAAAACTTCTGTGCGCAAGGCATTGGCATAGACTGAGTAGATATTGCGGTCGCGTTTATATTCATAACCATAAATATCGCGCGTCACACGTAACACTTCATCGACAGTGACATTTTTTAGATCCAGCGTAACGCTGCCACTTACATCTGGATGCACCACTAAATTAATGCCGGTGCCATTTACCAGCCCAAGAAAAAAGGCCTGCGCTGGAACATCGCGCACGGACACATCAAAACGATCATAACTACCTTTTACATTACCTCCGGCCGCAATTGCCTTATTATCAAGCAGTGTTTTACTAATTTCTGCTGGCACTTGCGCCGGGTTATTTTTTTGTTCACGTTGTTGTTCAACAACTTTATCCACCACATCTTCAGCAATCAGCTTTTTATTGGACTCGCTGGTGGTGGCACAGGAAGTTAGCACAGCGACCAACGCCAGCACTGCCAAGTGTCGCGCTGTAACTGGCCCTGATTTATACGCAGGTTTTTCTTGTTTACATTTGATGAGCATTGTCACTGCCTCAATTGAGTCCTGCATCGATTAATGCCTTATGTCGGGCGACAAACTGATTGCCCAGACTTTATCGCCCTGCCGCAATAGCACTTTCTGCGGCAGTATGCGTTGAATGATAATTCCATTAGTGCCCGGCACAGGCTGACCTTCACGCAAGCTATTGCCATTAATGATGGCCAATCTTCTCTGCTGACTAATAAGCACTGAATTTAATTCAAGAGCCAGACTTTGTTCACCAGTAGTGAAAGTTACTGAATGCCCCAGAGGTGTAGTTGGATCCCGCACCTTATCGGTAGCTGACGACTCCTGCGCAAACGTACCTGCTGAGAAAAAAAATCCTCCACAACAGATGAGCACAAGACTTACGCAGAATTTATACACCGAGCAAGCCCTCCTCTGAACTCAGCGTAAATACGCGGATATCAATGGTGGCATCCGGGTAATTGATTACCTGATAATCCAGTGATTCCCAGTAAAATCGCCAGGGCAAGGCTTCAATTTCCTGCATTAGATTCAGCAATTGCTGATAACTACCGGTAACACGAATTAGCATGCTGTGCTTGTAAACACCTGTTCCGCCTTCTTGTATAGAGGTGGTACCGTCAGCTGCAGGAACAACCTTCGCCGCCAGACGCAACTCACTGGCAGGCAAGGTTCGTACTTGCTGCACGGTGATAGCCGACGTTTTTTGCAATACATCTTCCAAAGCCTTGGGCAATTGCGCTGCACCAATTAGACCTTGTGATAAACCGGACAAGCGTGACTCAACTTCAACAATTTGCTGATTTAATCCGGCAATTTCGTTTTTGCGGGCAATGGCCGGATCACTCGCCATTGCCAGGGTTAATTCACTGATACTCGTTTCCAGTGCTGCTTGCTCACTGGCAATTTGTTGTTCTTGCAACTCCAACTTTTTGCGCTCGATATCAAAGCGATTTTGCACCAGCAAATTCCACAACAAAAAAACTAAGGCCAACAGAGTGAGAAAAATCAGCAACCGCTCACGAATTACTCGCGCGTCAATTTTTTCCATTATCTGCTGGATGGAATTTGCCATTAGTTTTGCCCCGCCAGTGATTTATCTTTAGCAGCTGCATTCAACTCTATCAGCATTTGCACAGCAGTTTTTGATTCTTCTTGCCTGGTATTTTCTGCTTGTTTTGCCAGTGAAAAATTAAACACCCCGAACTCATCTTTTTGCGGTTCTGCATTTAGAACACCAAACGCAGATTGTGAAAACACAGTTTCAGAGCGCAAGCGTTGAACATATAAAGGGATTTGATCTACCGCACTGGCGGTGCCAGCAAATTCTAAATAGTTGCCGCCTGCCAACAATGAAAACGCCTGCAGGCTCAAGGTTTCCAGCGATTGGCGGCCGAGGGCTTGTAAATGCGCGGAGAACCCGGTGTTATTACCCAGGTTTTTATTGGCAATCACTTGGTAAATTTGCTCACGACGGCTTAATTCCTGCGCAAGTTGTAACGATTGTGCGTCCAATTCGGCAAGGTTGCTCTTTGGTCTTTGCTGCTCCAGTTGTGCAACCTGAACTTTTAATTGCTCTAATTGCAACTGACGTTGGGCGATATCATTAATACGTGTACGATTATTCTGCGCAGAAAAAAAACTGGTTGCGATCAATAGCACCACAAAAATTCCCAGCCCCCACAGCATATGAATACTGCGCAGTGGCTCGCGATTGGGTTGGAATTCAGGCAGGTATAAGTTGATCTGTTGCATACTAGGCCACCTTATCCTGACGTAAGGCAGCACCTATCGCATGCAAACAGAGGGACAGACTGTGCTCAGGAATCCCATCTGCCAATTGCAAACCATTTTCAAGGTTGAGCGAATTGATACTCACCGCAACAGAGCGGCGAATATCCTCGGTGATTTTATCGGCAGTGACATTTTCGCCACACAGATACACATGGCTGGGCGGAACCTGGCGCATTTGCCGCTCAAAATAATCCAGCGAACGCTGCAGTTCCAACACCAGTGCATCACCCGGTAAATCGTCTAGCAAACCCGCGTTATAAGAGAGCGAAAATTGCCGCGATAAGTAGAGGTTGCCATCGCGGATGATTTGCAAGCTACCGCCACCTTGCTGCAATTTCACAATCGCGACACCGCGTTTGGTATCGCAACAAGTTTCGGCAAGATTGCGCAACACTAATTCAGGTATATCAATATTTTTTAAATCAAGGCCACTAGCGCGCGCAGCGCTCACCTGAGTTTCTATCTGTTTACGCTGGGCAATGACGGCATAAGCCATACGATTGCCACCGCGCGCGCTATCTTCGGGTAAAAAGAAGGCATCAATAATTGCTTCAGCGATGGGAAACTGCACCAAATCTTTCACACGCCAGCGCAATGCTTCTGCCAACTCCTCCTGAGGCACTTTTGGGGCTTCACCCAGAATCAATTGATAATTACCTGCTCCCATTACTAAATTGCAGGGCACACCCTGTAACCCGAGTTTTGTGAGTCGTGCGCGTAATAATTCGGCGGGTTCAATACCCTGCTCAACCGGAAGAAAATCGCAATGTGCCAATAAAGGTTGTTGTGTTGCCAAGCGCTGAATATGGGCGAAAGCAACTCCTTCAGCGGTAAAATCCACCCCGATAATTTGGTTTTGGCGTTTTGAGCCACGCAAAACCCTGGTTATTTTTTCCGCAATAGCATTCAAAAGTTGTCTCTCGTATCCAATTGCTGAGGTAATTTGTGTGAGCAGCCGGCAAAAAATTGTGCAAGTGATTTAATAACTCTTGCTTATAATTGGCGTCGGAAACATAACGTTTACCAAAGAACATAGACCATAAAAGGTGAAAAACTATCTTTTGTTCGGCCCTGAGTCGCGTGGCTTACCCGTGAATATCCGCGAATCACTCCCCGTTGATCAGGTATTGCGCATTCCCATGGTGGCAAATAGTAGAAGCATGAATTTATCCAATGCAGTAGCGGTGATGGTTTATGAAGCCTGGCGCCAATTAGGGTATGCTGGCGCACTTTCCAGCTAAGCCGGTTTGGCACTTCCAAACCTGGCAATCCGGCAATCAAAGCCCTGTAGTTTTCAGAGATGACAGCATGAGCAAAATCCAGATTTTTATCGGCAGCGTTTACGGCGGTGCCGAACAAGTGGGCGAATTGGTGGGCGATGAATTGCGTGCACTGGGCCATGATGTATCCCTGAATACCTATGCCCGCGCGGAAGATCTGGCGCGCGATACCAGTGAGATCATTCTGCTGTGCCACTCCAACACCGGCTCCGGTGAATTGCCCGATAATATCCAGCCACTGTACTTGCATTTGACGCGTGATTACCCGCGTATTGCCGGACGTCGCTATGGTGTTATCAATCTGGCGGACAGCAGCTACACCACCTTTAATGAAGGTGGCAAAGCACTGGATACAGCCTTTGAGGATCTGGGCGCTATTCGCATTGGCGAGCCGTTGGTGATCGATGCCTGCAGCGGTGACGATCCTGCAACCCTGGCGCGCGACTGGGTAAAAACCTGGGCGAGCCTGATTTAACAGCGTAAGTAATTGTTATGAGTGAAACCAAAACTATCGGCCTGTTTTACGGCAGCTCCACGTGCTACACCGAAATGGCGGGCGAAAAAATTCGCAACTGCATTGGTGCGGAGCGCGTGGATTTTTTTAATATCGCCGATACACCTGTTATCCAAACCCAGTTTTACGATTATCTGATTTTCGGCATTCCCACCTGGGATTACGGTGAATTGCAGGAAGATTGGGAAGAAATTTGGGACGACCTGGACTCACTGGAGCTAACCGGCAAAAAAATTGCCATTTACGGTTTGGGCGATCAGGTCGGCTACCCGGAATGGTTTCTCGATGCCATGGGCTATTTGCATAGCAAACTCGTGCATCGTGGAGCGACTCCTTGTGGCTATTGGCCACGTGCCGGTTATGAATTTGAAGGCTCCAAAGCCTTGACCGCCGATGGCAATTATTTTGTTGGCCTGGCGCTGGATGAAGAAAACGAATTCCAATTAAGTGACACGCGCATCCAGCAGTGGTGTGCACAAGTGCTGGAAGAATTTGGTCTGTGAGCGATCAACTACCAGGGGACCAGCATCAAACGGAAGAAATTCAATACGCGCAACTGGATTGGGACGAAGACGGGCAACCACTATCCAGCGTATTTGGCGATGTATATTTTTCCCGCGCCAATGGCCTGGAAGAAACCCGCCACGTTTTTTTGCAGCACAACCAACTAGCCCTGCGCTGGCAACAATTAAACAGCACGGAAAAATTTGTTATTGCCGAAACCGGTTTTGGTTCCGGCTTGAATTTTTTGGCGGCTTGGGAATTGTGGCTGGCAACAGCGCCCGCCAGTGCGCAATTGCATTTTGTGAGTGTCGAAAAATTTCCACTGAGTAAAAGTGATTTACGGCGCGCCTTGGCGCTTTGGCCCGAGTTGCAACACCTTTCACAACAACTTATCAATGCTTACCCCTGTATTGTCGGCGAAGGTTTTCACCGTTTGTCCTTTATGGGCGGGCGAATCAAGCTCACCTTGATTATCAATGATGCCGCACGTGGGTTCGCACAATTACTTGCCACTACTGATCCACTCTACGCACAACACTCAAGCAAAGTGGACGCCTGGTTCCTGGACGGTTTTGCGCCGTCAAAAAACCCGCAGATGTGGAGTGAAGATTTATTCTCCGGCATCCATCAATTAAGCAAGGCAGGCACCACTGCGGCAACTTTCAGCGCGGCGGCAATCGTTAAAAAGGGTTTGAAATTCGCAGGTTTCTCACTGGAGAAAGTGGCAGGATTCGGCCGAAAACGCGAAATGCTAAAAGCAATAATGCCGGCTAATCGCGCTGATTATTTTTACCCACAGCCGTTTTATAAAAGCTCTTCGCATTTTCCTTCACCCTGGCCAATCAATGGTAGCGCCAGTGTTCCGGCTGAAAAGCATGCGCTAATTATTGGTGCCGGATTAGCAGGTTGCACCAGCGCACGCGCGTTAGCAGAGCGCGGCTGGCGAATTACCTTGCTGGAGCGCAGCAATCGTATAGCTGCAGAAGCATCAGGCAATCCGCAGGGGGTGCTTTATGCCAAGTTGTCACACAAGCAAGAGGCCCAAGCCGAATTCAATCTCACCAGTTTGCAATTCGCACAATCTTTTTATGCCGCACGCTGGCCAACTATTGGCAATAAAATTGGCGTATTGCAACTCGCCTACGACGACTCGGAAAAATTGCTGCATACACAGTTGCGCGAAAAATTTTCTACCGCAGCGGAATTAGTGCAGTTTGTTGCACCTGAGCAAGCCAGTGAAATTGCGGGAATTCATTTACATCATGGCGGACTTTATTTTCCCCATGCTGGTTGGATCAGCCCGGTACAACTTTGTGAACAACTCATCGAGCATCCGCTAATAACACTGCTCAGTGAATGCGAAGTACAAGACATTCAACGCAAAAATGATTTGTGGTGCATCAATAACGATTCCGAATTGCAAGCACCAGTAGTAATCATTGCCAACGCGCGCGATGCACAAACTTTCCCTCAAACCCAACACTTGCCGATCAAATCCATTCGCGGGCAAATTACGTATCTACCGGCAACAGCATCCAGCCAGCAAATTAACACGGTGATTTGTAGCGAGGGATATATCGCCCCGGCAAGAAATGGGCAGCATTGCACCGGTGCCACATTTAATTTGAAAGAGGAATCCAGGGAGTTGCGCGGCCAGGACCATCTCACGAACCTGGAAAATTTGCGCGAACCTCTGCCAGGGTTGATGGATGACTGGAAGAATCTGGACGTGAATTCGCTGGATGGACGAGTCGCCTTTCGCTGTACCCTGCCCGACTACTTACCCGCCGTTGGCCCGGTTGCCGATGAAGTAGCTACCCTGCACAGTTTTGCCCCCTTGCGCAAAAATGCGCGCGCATTTATTCAGGAAACGGGAAAATACTTGCCGGGCCTGTACCTCAATATCGGCCACGGTTCGCGCGGCCTTGCCTATACCCCATTGTGCGCAGAAATACTCGCTGCTCATGTCAACCAGGAACCGCAAGCTGTTGCGAGCGAGCTGGTGAATGCACTGAATCCAGCCCGTTTTTTAATTCGGGATTTGATTAAGAATAAACGTTAGCAGTTCGGCAGACTTACAAACCCAACTGAATTAATTCAAGGTCTTTTTTCAGCAACTCATTAACCAGTACACTCAAGTCAATTCCCTTGGCTGAGGCTAGCGCTTGTAGCTGTTCCTGTATATCTTTTTCCAAATACACAGGCAAATTGATCTCATTATCTGGCCGATAAAACTTACCTCTTTCTGCAACGCTAAAATCGTACTCTTTACGCATAATGTCACCCTTCGTATTGTCGGCACTCGTGTGATGTAGCTTCGCGAGCAGAAATAATTCGCACAATCACCCTATCATTTAAGGTTTCCGCCCACGTATGAACGACAACGACTAAACGTCGTTTATCCACTTGCCCTAAAGTTATCCAACGTTCCTCTTCACCAGGATCTTTATCAAGAATACTTAATGCCAGTGGATCATTGAATACTTGTACAGCATCCACAAAACTTACCCTGTGCTTACGCCAATTATTTCTTGCCTTGGCTTCATCCCACTCAACCTGTATATCCATGCTATCTCCTTGGTAGGCCAACCATAGCTTACGCCCTTACACAGAATCTTCCAACACAAGCGGAATAACGACGATGATTGTCTATACTCCTTAGCATCCCACATAAAATAGCCACAGAGAGGCAGTTCCATGCTGACTAACCGCACCTATGTTCTGGAAGATGAAGTGGATTTCCTGCACAACTATTACGAGCGACTGGTTGTTCAGGAGGTGTTTGACCAAAGTGAGCGGGTACAGCAGGGAGATAGGGATTTTCTGGCTGATGTGGCTTGCGTGGCCTTAAACCGTTTGCCGCCGCGCTATATCCGTCATGATGTGGACATGACCTTCTTTATGTCGCCACAGGACATGGTGGAAATTGAACGCAAAGTCACTAACGCGGTGACCGATGCATTGAACTATGTGGAAAGTCGCGAACGCGGCGAAAGCCCACGCCTGCCGCCAGTTGAAGTCGCCCTGATTTCGACCCGCGCCGACAAGCCCGCCAAAGTGGAAAAAACTGAAAAAGAAAAAAGCGAACCGCCCAAAGCTGATAAAGCCCCAGCCAAAAAAGCCAAGAAAAAGGAATAACCAGGCAAAAGAAAAAGTCCGCGAAATAAATACTGAGAAATGAAAAAGGCCGATTAACGGCCTTTTTCATTTTTGGAATATTCCAATTTAGCATCGCCATCAGGAATTTCAGAGATCACCTGCGAGCCGCTACCACAAGCGATCACGGTACGCATTGCCTCCTCCACACTCACATGGGGCAGCATGTCTACACAGTCCGCCGACAAGTGATAAACAAAACCCGACGTGGGTATTGGCGCAGTGGGCGCGTACACAGTGAAATCGCCATTCGCATGCTTGGCGGTGACTATCGCCGTCACCGATACCCCCGCTGCACGCCCCATAATATACGCGCGGCACACATCACCTTTTAATAGTGAGGTATTGCCCTCACCGCCCAGCAATTGGGAAACCACTTCGCGAATGGTTTTATAACCGGGCGCCAGGCGAGTCAACCAGGCATCTATCTGGTCATGCACCCACTCACCTACGCTGGTTTTAATAAATAAACCAATCAGGAAGCATCCAGACAACAGCAGCAGCACACCCAGCGCATCAGCCACATAGTTAGTGAAAGTGGTTTGCTCAACCAGCCACAAACTGAGCGGCTGGATAAGCGCATGCACCAAACCCAATAACCAATCCACCAACCAGGCAAAAATAACAATCGGCAAAATAACCAACAAACCGCCGATCAAGGTGATACTGACAAACGACCGCAAACGCTTCATGATGTGCGCCTTTCCAATAAGAATTCTGCAAATCCTATGATTTCAACAAAATCCGTTTATCGCACCCTATTGTGCACCAGCCTGCTGCTGATTACGAATCTCTTGATTACGAGCTTATGGGCCAGTAGTTCATTTGCTGCCGATGAATTAACCTATGAAATTATTGCCGAACGCACCCACAAACCAATACTGTTTACTCAGGGCTTACTGGTTGAAGGCGATCACTTTTATGAAACCAGTGGCCTTTACAACCAATCGCTACTGGTGACTTACCCGATTGCAGAACCCACCAGTACCTGGGCCAAAATCTCCGCACCTTTCACCAAAAAGCAAACTATTCCCAACCAGTATTTTGCCGAGGGTTTGGCGCTGCTCAACAACAAACTCTATGTGCTGACATGGATGGAAAAAACCCTGCTGGTGTATGACAAAGCCACCCTGAATTACGAAAAAAGCATGAGCTATGCTGGTGAAGGCTGGGGTTTAACCACCGATGGCAAAGCGCTAATTCGCAGCGATGGCAGCTCACGCATCTATTACCATCAGCCGACTGATTTCAGTATCACCAAAACCCTGACGGTAACCAATGGCGACCGGGAAATGTCCCAACTTAATGAGCTGGAATATGTGGATGGCGTATTGTGGGCTAACATCTGGCACGACGACCGCATCCTGAAAATTGATCCACACACCGGCATGGTATTGGCCCAGCTCAACCTTGCCGCCCTTAAAGCACAGGTAAAACTGGATAACAGCGAACAAGTCCTTAATGGCATCGCCTGGGACCCGACTCGCAAAGCCTTTTGGATTACCGGCAAGCAGTGGCCGAAGATGTTCCTGATTAAAATCCACTAACGCTACTTCTTTTATATCCACTAAATACCCCCAAAGCCCCGGCCAACCACCGGGGCTTTTTATTTGTGAAATAAGCCAGCCAAAACCTTGACCAAACGCACAACAAAAACCATATTTGGTAAATAAAATACCAAATATGGAAGACAACTAACTTCCTGATCTCCCCGGAGGATTGCTAGAAACTACTCCGTGGCTTTGAAAAGGTATTAAGGCGAGGTAAGAATCATGAACTATTTACGAATTTCCCCTGCGGTATTAGCCCTGCTCCTGGCAGCTTGCGGTGGCGGCGGCGGTTATGGCGGCTCTAATTCCAACTACAGTTCCAGCTCCAGCACCCCAAGTGCTACTACCCAAGGCGAATTAACCCAGGGTATGGTGACTGGCTTTGGCAGTGTGATCGTAAACGGCGTGCACTTTGATGTGAAAAACGCCGCAATTGAAGTGGATGGCGAGAGCCTGGTGGAGTCTGACCTGAAAATCGGCCAGATAGTGCGCATTACCGGCAAGGTAAATGGTGACGGCATCCACGGCACAGCCACCAAACTGGAAGGCGAATCGCAACTGGTTGGTCCAATTAGCAGTATCGATTTAACCGCAGGGGTCATAGTCGCGCTGGGTCAAACTATCCTGATCAATGCCGATACTTTTTATGATGACGATGTCACTGCCGATCAATTAAAAGTGGGCGACATCATCAAAGTCAGTAGCTACACCAACAGCGAAGGCAAGCTGGTTGCTACGCGTATCGACATCAAAAAAGTACTGCCAAATAACAAATTCCAATTGGCTGGCGAAATTGCCGATCTGAATACCACGGCGATGACGTTCACCATTAACGGCACCCTGGTGGACTACAGCAAAGCCGGTTTATCTACACTACATAATTCATTGCTGGAAAATGGTTTAAAGGTGCGCGTAGTCGGCAGCTTCTCCGGCGATACCTTTGTTGCCCTCGGCAACCTGCTCCCCAGCCGCTTGTGCTTCAAACACGATGATAATTGGAAGGATTGGGACGGCATTACCCTGAGCGGCCCAGTGAGCGAACTGGTTGCAGGTACCAGCTTTAAAATTGATGAAACAGTTGTGTTGATTACCACCTCCACCCGCTTTGACGGCGGTAAAGCCAGCGACTTGCAAGATGGCACCCAGGTAAAGGTTTACGGTGAGCTGGATGCTAACCAGAATTTGGTTGCGAAGAAAATCAAACTCAACTTCAAAGCAAAAATCAGCCAAAAAGGTCTGGTTGATGCTATCAACCTCACCGCAAAAACCTTCACGGTAAATGGCATGGTGTTCGAAGTGAGCGAAGACACCAGCTTCAATGACCGCAGCCGCTCCAAAGTGCGCTTCTTCGATCTCGAAGATCTGGCAACTGGCGATACTCTCCATGTGCGCGGCTACAAAATTGCAGCTACAGCGACCACCGCTGAACGCAATATCGCGACCCGCGTTGAACGCCATAACCCGCACGCCTTTGGCGATAAGGATTGGAAACTGGAAGTGGAAGGTATAGTGGAAGCTGTTGGTGATGGCACTATTACCGTGGCCGGCCAGGTAATTCAGGTAAATGCCTTTACCCGTTTTGAAGGATTTGCATCGCTGGAAAATTTCTTTGCAGTGGCATTGGGCAAAGAAGTTGAAGTAAAAGGCCTGACCCAAAACGGCGTTGCCATTGCCCTGAAAATTGAACTGGAGGATTAATTTGCTCCAGCTAAACGACTAAGCATTTCCCTCGCATACCAACCCCAAGGGGTATGCGGGGGCTTTTTATTTTTTGCCTCGGTTTTTGCTGTAGGTTTTCTAGTAGCTTTTTGAAATAGGTTTTTGTGGTAGCTTTTTCTGGTACATTTCGCGGCCACCCTTTTTTAAGGCCATTAGTAACAGCGGTCATAAGTAGTACGGTCAAGCATTTATGAGTACCCCCAAAGACACAGCCTTAGCTGCATGTCGGCAACTGATGGAGCCGATCATCGGGATTTTGCTGCGCAATGGTGTCACCCATAAAGATCTGGTAGCGATTTGTAAACAAATCTACGTACAGGTCGCCTCAGAGGAATTTGGCTTACGCGGTCGCCAAACCAACCTTTCCCGCGTGGCCATGCTCACTGGTATAGACCGCAAAGAAGTGTCCCGCATTAAAGAATCGCTCAACAATCCGCGTGAAGGTGAACACAACCAGCAACACCAGGATCGCCTCACTCGCCTGCTCTCTGCATGGCACCATGACCCGGATTTTTGTACCTCAGTGAACCATCCATTGGCATTAAGTGTCGAAGGCGAGCAGCAGAGCTTTGCCCTGCTCGCGCGCCGTTACGGTGGCGATTTTCCGGCCAGCGCCCTCTTAAAAGAATTAAAACGCGTTGGTGTAGTGGAAGACACAATCGATGGCAAAGTTATCGCGACCAAACGCTATTTTGTTCCCGCCCAATCTGACCCTGGTGCACTCTTGCGCGCTGGCAGTGTAATCAGCGATCTGGGCAACACCTTGCATCACAATTTATACAAAGCCAACAAACAACAGCCGCTGCAATTTGAGCGCCGCGCGAGCAACACCCAGATGTCACCGGACCAACTTGCTGCCTTTCGCGAATTTGTTGAGCAAGAAGGCCAGGCATTTTTAGAAAAAATTGATGCCTGGCTCAGTGAACACGAACAACCTGATGCAAGCACCCATACCAGTGGTGAATTAATGCGCATGGGTGTCGGCACCTATTTATTTAGCCATCTGATCGAGCCTGAACTCCCGAACGTGGATGAAGCAGATACAGATGAAGGAGTTAACCAATGATTCGTTTTTTAACAAACCTGGGCACATCGCTTTGCTTAATCCTGCTCGCCAGTTGCGGCGGCTCTGGCGGCAGCGATGTTTCCGGTATTGATGGCAGCGGCGCACCTGTAGCCACCAGCACCCATGGAACCATTGATGGTTTCGGCAGCGTGATTGTAAATGGTGTGCGCTACAACTCGGATAAAGCGCAAATCCTTATCAATGGTGAAATGGCCATGGAGGAAAACCTGCAAGTTGGCTATCAGGTCAGCCTCATCGGCAGTATCGCCAAAGATGGCAGCGCCACCGCCGATAAAATTGAATTTACGCCAAATCTTGTTGGAACTATTAGCGCAAAAAATAACAACACGCTGGTGGTAATGGGCCAGAGCATCAAGGTTAACAACGACACTATTTTTGATGTGAGGATAACTCCACGCGGCCTGCAAGGCCTCACAACGGGCACACGTATTTTAGTGAGCGGCTCGCTATCCGCCGATGGCAGCATCAGCGCTACCCGCATCGAACTTGCTAACAATTCATCACAACAATTGCTGGGGTTTGTGCGCGACCTGAATAGCATGAACATGACTTTCCAACTCAACCAGCAACAAATCAGTTATGCCGGTGCCAATTTGAATCTTGGCAACCAGAATTTGCGCAATGGCTTACTTGTCAGCGTGCGCGGAATGCAGGACAACAACCAACTATTCCAGGCCACGCAAGTAAATCGAATAGCCACTGAGTTTTCCAACAATATCAAATCTGCGTCGATCGAGGGTTATATCACACGCTTTGGTTCAATCACGGATTTCGAAGTATCAGGCATAAACATCACCACCAATACACAAACCCGCTATGACAACGGCGAAGCCAACAATGTATTACTCGGCGTTAAAGTTGAAATTGAAGGACAAATTGATAGCAGCGGAAAATTGCTTGCTGAAGAGATTGAATTTGAACACAAAATCAATAACAAAATTGCGGGCAAAATTACCAATATCACGCTCAATAACAACTCCGGATTAGGCATAGTGACCGGCACACTGGAAGTGGATGGAGCCAGCATTCGCACCAACAATTCCACCCGTTATGAAGATAAGGGCAATAACCGCATCAAACGCTTTAATTTATCCAGTTTGCAGATTGGCGACTCGGTGGAAGTCACCGGTTACTCCAGCGATAACGGTTTTATTGCCACCAAAATTGAACGCGAAACCGCCGATGACAATGAGCCCGAAGAGCGCGAACTGGAAGGCATTATCACCAGCATTAGCAGCGATAGCTTTACCCTGTTCGGGCGCAAAATTAGCACGGATGAAAACACCCAATATCGCGACGCAGAGGAAAAACCCATCAGCGCCGTCAACTTCTTTACCATTGCATTTGGCAAACGCGTCGAGGTAAAAGGCATAGCGCTCGGCAATGATTTTTTGGCCACCCGCGTGAGTATCGATGAGGATGACAAAGGCAAAAATCAATTCAAGTTATAACCCTTCTCCCAGGCTCGCTGCCTCTGTGCGGCGAGCCTTGCTTCTGCACTCAGCAATTTGCTATCCCCCCCTACTTTCTGCGTTCACTTAATTTTGCTTTAAGCTTTAACACGCATAATCAAACTTGCTCGAAATG
Source organism: Gammaproteobacteria bacterium (assembly GCA_021151625.1). Classification (GTDB taxonomy): domain Bacteria; phylum Pseudomonadota; class Gammaproteobacteria; order Pseudomonadales; family Cellvibrionaceae; genus Cellvibrio. Next base: position 30,700 of record JAGKWY010000062.1, read on the forward strand.
AATACATGGTAAGCCCTACCGTCACCTTTCGGGTTGGCTATAATCTTCGTATAAACGCGTGCTAATAACAGGTTTATTATGTCCACACAGCGAATTGGGCCGTTTCATCCATTCATCCTATCAGTAGTCATAGGTAGCATCATCAACACCACTGCCTATGCAAATGACGCGTCAGCAAACGCGACAGGCAAACAGCAAATGCCGGTGATTGAAGAAATTGTGATCAGCACTCACCCGATCTTTGATGAAAGTAATCCCGATGAAAATAACTGGCTTTTTCGCCTGGTAAATCGCCTGCATATCAACACCAAAACACGCACCATCAAAAAAGAACTGACCTTTAAAGAAGGCGAAGCAGTCGATCAACATTTACTGGACGAAAGTGCACGCCGCTTGCGCAGTAAACGTTTTATCGGCGATGCCAGTGTGAAGCTGGTCGATCAAAGTGACGCAAACCAAAACACAAAGAAAGTACAGGTAGATGTAAAAGAAGTCTGGACGCTGGTGCCCAAACTGACCTATTCCCGCTCGGGCGGCAATACCCACTATGGTTACGGCTTGCATGACTCCAATTTTTTGGGTCTGGGTAAAACTGTAAAGGTTGAGCACAAATCCACTGAAGAACGTACCAGCGATGAAATTGTTTATCGCGATCCCAATTTCGGTAATCAAAATCAGTTGACCCTGGGCTATGCCAATAATAGTGACGGCAAAGCACAATTATTCAATTTCACCAAACCTTTTGCCTCTATTCGCACCCCTTGGAGTAGCGGAATTAACTTCCAGGATTTTGACCGGGAAGACACTCTCTTCAACGCCGGTGACGAGGCTGCACGCTTTGGGCATGACAGCAATGCCTACTCCCTGTTTTATGGTTTTCGTTTACCCCAATCAACTGATGCACGCACACACCGAATAGTATTTGGTTATGACGACAACTATGATGAGTTTTTTAATTTACCCAACATCACCGGACCGGAAGCATTTGTGCTGCCTTACAACCGCGATTACCAAACCCTGTGGGCGGAATATCAGTACACCAACAACAGATTTATTGAAGCCAATAACATCCAGCAAATTAATCGTGTAGAGGATATTAACCTCGGCGCCGAGTTACGTTTTCGTCTGGGTACTGTCAACGCAAACGCGTCAGTTCTGGATAAAACAACACTGGTGCAACTGGATTACTCGCGGGCATATTCCTTATCGCCAAATCAATTATTGATCGGCGAATTTTCCAGTTCCGGTTTTTACGGTTCGGGTCAAACCACCCAATCCATTAACCAACTCAGTTTGAGTTATCACTGGCAAAATTTTGAACGCGGCCAATTTTACGCCCATATACAAGAGACTTACGGCAAGAACCTTTTTATCGACACACCACTGGAGCTGGGAGGTGATACCGGTTTGCGCGGTTACCCTGCCCGTTTTCAGGCTGGAGACAAATTGCGTTTGTTCACAGTAGAACAGCGTTTTTTTGGCGAGAAAGAATGGTTTTCTTTATTCCATATGGGTGCTGCCGTTTTTTACGATGAAGGGCGTGTATGGGGAAACTCGGCAATAACACAAACCTATCAACAAACGTTACGCAGTGTGGGCATGGGCTTACGTATCTCAGGTACCCGCACTGGGGGTAAAGACGAGAACGTACACAACGTCACCCATATCGATATTGCTTATCCATTGGATGGCGGCCCGGACATCGACAAGTATCAATTTTCCGTGCAAATCAAAAGCAGCTTTTAATTCTCAATATAAGCAACTCTATATTTCATAAAAAATGCTAAAAAAAGCCCCGCTAATGCGGGGCAAATTTCCTGATCATTTATTGCATTACTTCTAATTAAATAGTTACTAATTAAATAGTAACTGAATAATTACTGACACACTGCGCCCGTTACTGCGGGAATAATGGCCGCTGCTGCAGATTTACTTCCCTGGAAGCCAAACTCAACAGTTTGCCCTGGTTGAATAGTGGAATTCCAACTCAGGTTTTTCGCATTGTAAGGATTAGCTCCACTCAACGTGGCATTCCACAAATTGGTAACTTTTGAACCATCGCTATATTGCCAATTCACATCCCAACCATTAATTGCAGAGCTACTAATATTTTTAATGCGAATAGTTGCGGTAAAACCGTTATTCCACTGGCTATTAATTACATAGCTGCATTGCGCTTTGGTTATCGAACCAACTGAGCTGGATGAGCGAGAAGAGCTTGATCTCGGGCAATCTGGCCAGTTATTACCAGGCAGGCAAGATAACGGTGTACTGCTGGAGGAACGAGAAGAAGAATACACGGAGCTACGGCTACTGCTAGAAGGCTCTGCTCGTTCCGAACTACCAATAGAGCTGCGGCGTGAGCTGGTAGTTGCACTGGAACTTACACAGTTATCAGAATAGGAATGGGATAAATCCTTGGTTGCTGTACTTTTACCGCCACGACCATCATCCACATTCAGAATAAATTGATAGTTAGTGACTGGACGCATATAAAACTTCAGTTCCGACCCAGTGAAATTCTGATAAGAATAATTCTGCGGATCATACACTTGCCATGCATAACTCAGGATGTCGCCATCCGCGTCCGTTGTTTCTGCCCCGCTAACCTGTGCATACACAGAACCGCAGCGCTCCTGAATAACACGCGCGGAAATAACTGCGTAGGGTGCTCTGTTGGAACTCACACTACTGGCAACACTGCTGGTTGATGCAGCACTGGATGAGCTGCTATTAGCATAATGTGTTGCAAGCTTTGCAGTTGCCTTAATGCCATTTTCACTATTAACTAATTTATTACCCCAAGTCGTTATTTGGTTAGGATCAAAATTAGTTACCATATTTAGATCAGTAAATTTAGTGGTGTAGCCACTCCAGCTCCAACCAAGGTAACCAACCCCCAGCTCCTTACTGATTTGCATAATTGCATCTTCATCAACATCCGTATTAGTGTAAGGAGAAAGGTATTCGTTAGTTCTGTCTCTGCGAACAGGACCAAACTCGCTAATCATGATCGGCAATTGTCGATCCAGATACGACTTAAGATAGCTGCGAATCGCACTAGGGTTATTGTAGGCTTCATACATATGCACAGAAAAAATAACATTTTTTAACGAGTCCTTCGCAAAGAGATACTCGGCGTTGTTGCGCATGATATTTTCCCAATCCTGCCCCCAGTTAGCACCACTAATCATCAACTGGTTTTTTATGCCTGCCAAACGCAGTAACAAAATTCCCGTTTCAGTAAAACCCAAATAATTATTCGTAGCCGAGTTGCCGGTTGGCCCACTCGCCACATCGATAATCACGTAATCTTCAGTTCCCTTTAATACGCCGGCGAGATTACTCCAACTGCTCCACACTGAAGACCAGTTATCAAAGCCCACATTGTCACCATACCCATAGGTGCTTACATTAGTTAGCACACATACCAACTTATGTTGCTTACATAGTGCAATATATTGTTTGATTCGCTCCTCAGAAAAATACGATGTGACCGGAATGCGCACAGCATTCGCACCAGTTGCTGCTATATCAGCCATCACAAAGGGTAAAGAATCTATCGCTGGCAGAGTTCCCAGATTTACGCCACGATAAACAAAGGGCGCCCCATTTGGGTCGAGGATTTGACTTCCTTGCACAGTCCAATCAGAAAAAGCTGGTTGCGCTGCAGCTATCGCCGCTATACCAACGCCGATATTTCTTAAGCACTGCAGAGACTTTTTTAATGAAAATTTCATCACAGTTTTCCTTTTAATTACGAGAAAATAAATAATTGCGCAGCTCAGATGAGGGACGCAATCACCCATAGTTTATTATTGGCACACCGCACCCGTTACTACAGGCACACTTGCAGGCGCAGCCGATTTGCTGCCCTGGAATCCAAACTCAATGGTTTGCCCTGGTTGAATGGTGGAATTCCAGTTCAGGTTTTTTGCATTGTATGGATTTGCGCCACTCAGAGTTGCATTCCACAAATTGGTAACTTTGGAGCCATCACTGTATTGCCAATTAACATCCCAACCATTAATTACTGCGGTCGTGGTATTTTTAATACGAATAGCTGCGGTAAAACCATTATTCCACTGGCTGTTAATCACATAGCTACACTGCGCCTTAGTGACTGGAGCAACGGAACTGGATGACCGTGAAGAGGTAGACCTCGGGCAATCCGGCCAGTTATTACCAGGTGGACAAACTAACGGCGTACTGCTGGAAGAGCGAGAGGATGAATATGCAGAACTACGACTACTGCTAGAAGGCTCTGCGCGTTCCGAACTGCCAATAGAACTACTACGCACACTGGTAGAAGTGCTAGAACTTACGCAATAATCCGAATAAGTGTGATTGCGAACAATCGATGTACTAGTCACACCGCCTTTGCCATCACTCACCGTTAATTTAATGGTGTAATAATGTGGCGGCTGCATATAAAAACGCAGAGAAGGCGCAGTCGATGTAATCGGGCTGCCATAACCACTGATATCCCATTGATAAGTCAGTGGATCGCCATCCGGGTCAGAAGAACCAGATGCAGTTACGTTGCCGTACACCTGCCCGCAGCGTACATACTCCAAATTGTAGGTAATGGCGGCGACTGGTGGTTGATTGGCCGGTACTGAACTGCTGCTCGCACTACTGGAACTATTATTAAAAATGCTTGCAGGTTTTGCAGTTGCTTTAATGCCGCTTGCACCGTTGAATAATAAATTTCCCCAAGTGGTCAGGTTATTTGAATTCCAATTGGAAACTACATCCAACGCTGAATTTTCGTTACCGCTCCAGCTCCAGCCAAAATAACCAGCGCCATACTGCTCTGCGTATTGCATTACCGACGCCGCCGGTAATTGCGGTGCGTTTAATTGCACAGGAATAGTAGTATTAAACGGGTGGTAGTAAGGTGCCGGACCGAATCCACCAACAACCAGTGGAGCACCAATTTCCGCAAAACTGCTTATATAATCACGTACTTTTTCCGGATCCAGATAATCGTCAAAAAAATCCACAGAAAAAATCACACGATGTTTTAATGTGCTGTCCTGACTTATACCCTGTGCAACATAATGCATAGCCTTGGTGGGATCCTGCGACCAATCACTGCCGTCAAGCATTATCATAAAATTGGGCGGTAACGAACTTAGTATTCCATGGGTATAGCTCTGCGCAGTGTCCCTATAAAATTGTTCTGTCCCATGGCCAAAATGCTGGTTTCCAAAACCGATAATAATATGGTTTGTCACACCTGGTGCCGACAGAGCCATTCTCATATCACTTGATTCCCATAGATAAGCGGTGTTCGACGGACTAGCGACGCCATTTACAACACCGAAGCCAGCAACATCGTTCGGTTCCAGTACACACACCAATTTATTTTCTGCACAGGCTTTTATAATTCCGACCAATTCAGTAGCTGCTGCACGAGGGTAAGTAAATGGAACAGTCCAATTTAATGGAAATTCGATCTGTGCCGAATTAGCACCGAGTGCCGCAATATCCTTAAGCGCCTGTATTGTTTTATCTGGAGCGCGGCCGTGGTCAATCGTTACACCGCGAAAAATAAATGGATTACCATTTGGATCCATTAATTTTCCATTCTGCACAGTCCACCCAGTTAATGCCGGGGGTGATAACGCAAAAACCGGCGCAACAAGTGCCCCTAAGGCAAATGCTGCAATCGTTTTTTTCAGTAGCGATGACGGGTTAGCAAGTAATGCTTTCATAAGATTTCCTTTTAGTTTGAAAAAAATAGTTATTTTTATTGGCAAATATTTCCTGTTACAACCGGTGTGGTTGCAGCAGCGGCAGATTTGCTGCCCTGGAATCCAAACTCAATGGTTTGTCCTGGTTGAATGGTGGAATTCCAGCTCAGGTTTTTTGCGTTGTATGGATTTGCTCCACTCCAACTTGCATTCCATAAATTGGTAATTTTTGAACCATCCGCATATTGCCAATTAACATCCCAACCATTAATTGCACTGGTGCTGGTATTTTTAATACGCACAACAGCGGTAAAACCACTATTCCATTGGCTTTGAATTTGATAACTGCACAATGCCTTGTTGGTTTGCGGCACAGAAGAACTGGAAGAAGTTCTTACCGAACTGGATGTGCGGACCGAACTGCTGGACGGGGGGAAATCAATAACTACGCTCGACGATGAGCTGGAGGAACGCACCACAGGGAGGCTACTGCGACTGCTACTGGTACGCCCAAAACAATCAATATAAACAGGATTGTAGCTTTTAACCACACTGCTGCTTGCACCCTTCGTGTCGGTTACCGTCAAAGTAATTTGACCGTAGGACCCCGAGGGAACAATAAAGCGCGCACTTAAACCAGTTGCAGTTTGGCTCACCCCATAGGTTCCCGATAGGTACCAGCTAAACGTCAACTCATCGCCATCCGGATCAGACGCATTGGTTACCGATGCAGTAATTGCTGCCTTCTCACATTCGCCACTCGCACCACCATAGCTGGTAAAATCTGCTGAAGGCGGTTGATTAAACCCGGCATAGCTGGAAAAACTTGCTGAGGTAGTTGTTGCGGATGTAGTTGTTGCCGATGCAACGGCGCTTGATGAGCTGGCACCCGGGAGCGATGATCTCGCACTGGATACTGATGCACTGGTTCTTGAACCTGATGAATAGCTGGCGTAAACGCTGCTGGCATTTTGATAAATCGATGCAATTTTCGCCGTTGCTTTAATACCATTCGCACCATTAAATAGTAAATTCCCCCAGGTAGTCAGGCTATTTGAATTCCAATTGGAAACCACATCCAATGCCGGATTTTCATTGCCACTCCAACTCCAACCAAAATAACCCGCACCATACTGCTCCGCATATTGCATTACCGACGCAGCCGGCAATTGTGGGGCATCCTGTTGTAAAGGAATAGGACGGAAAGGATGGTAATAAGACATAGGGCCAAAACCGCCCACAACCAATGGCGCACCTATTTCTGCAAAGCTGGCTATGTAGTCACGTACCTTTTCTGAATTCACATATTCAGAGAAAAAATCAACCGAATAAATAACGCGTTGTTTTAATGCGCTGTCCCGATTTATATCCCGTGCAAGCTGGTGCATTGACTTGCTCGTATCCTGAGCCCAATCACTACCGTCAATCATTACCAAAAAGTTGGGAGGTAACGCGGCAAGCAATCCATTGGTATAACTCTGCATAGTATCCCTATAAAACGCAGACCAATCTGAACCAAAATGCTGGTTACCAAAACCAATAATGACATGGTCTGCAACCCCCGGTCCCGACAATACCGCTTTCATATCATCAGAGACCCATAAACTGATTGTTGTCGATGGAAGCTGCGTAGTTGATACACTACCAACACCAGCAACATCGTTTGCTTCCAATACACACACCAGTTTAGTTTCCACACAGGTTTTTATAATTCCCACCAATTCAGTCACCGCTGTACGAGGATAGGTAAAGGGAACTGTCCAATTTATTGGAAATTCAATCTGGGCCGAGTTAGCGCCAAGCGCTGCAATATCTTTCAGGGCTTGTATTGTTTTATCCGGCGCACGCGTGTGATCAATTGTTACACCGCGAAAAATAAATGGTTGGCCATTAGGATCAAGCAACTGGCCATTACTAACCGTCCAGGATTGTTGTGCAACGACAGGAGTGGCAATTAATCCAGCAGCAATTACTGCAAGTGCGCGTTTAATGAAAGGTATGTTGTTAAAAATAGAGGTATTCATGAGCTTTCCTTTTCAATACAAATGCTTTTCTCACACGATTTCAAAATACTCATTTAATGAAGTTCAAAACCAAAAGTGAGAACCGGGGGAAAATCGCAAACAGCACGATTATTTAAATAGCAAATGCCCTGCTTTCACAGGGCATTTGCTGTTATTGACAGATGCTGCCAGTTACCGCTGGCACGCTAGCGGGTGCCGCGCTTTTACTGCCCTGGAAGCCAAACTCAACCGTTTGCCCCGGTTGAATCGTGGAGTTCCAACTCAGGTTTTTCGCGTTGTAAGGATTGCTACCATTCAAGGTTGCATTCCATAAGTTGGTAACTTTTGAACCATCACTATATTGCCAATTCACATCCCAACTATTAATGGCAGTGGTTGTGGTGTTTTTAATGCGAATTGCCGCCGTAAAGCCATTATTCCATTGGCTGTTAATTACATAACTGCACTGTGCTTTAGTGGTTTGTGGAACCGATGAACTGGAAGATGTTCTGACCGAACTGCTGCTGGAGCTACGGACAGAACTGCTGGAAGTACTGGGGCGACTAGCATCCGGAATTGAGCTGGAGCTTCTGACTGAGCTAGAACTTCTGCTCGAACTACTTGGACAATCCACATAAAAAGGCGCAACAGTTTTGGTTAATACCGCAGAAGCACCTTTAGAATCCGTCACTGTTAAAGTTAACTGATATGACATCCGATTTTGGCTGGGGAAACTGGCACTGCAAGCAGATGCAGCAGCAGATGTAGAAGTACCACTGCCTATTGACCATGAACAAGTAAACGCGTCACCCTCAGGATCAAACGACGCATCTCCTGTTGCAGTTATTTTTCCCACCGCTTCCAGGCCATTGCAAAATGTTGTTGGGTAATTATATGCATCAAACTTGGGAACAGGCGGCTGATTGGCAGATACTGAAGAACTACTGGTTGATGATGAATTATTGCTATAAATCGACGCGAGCCTGGCAGTTGCTTTGATTCCATTTGCATCATTAAATAATAAATTACCCCAGGCCGTTAATTGATTTGCGTCGTAATTAGTTACCACATCCAAACCCGAGCTTTCATTGCCGCTCCAACTCCAACCAAAATAACCAGCACCATATTGTTCGGCATATTGCATTACCGCCTGCGCGGGTAAATTAATGGCTACAGTGGGGCGCGCCGCTTGGTTATAAGGGTGATAATAAGGAACGGGGGCAAAGCCGCCCACTAACAAAGGCGCGCCCAATTGCGCAAAACTGGCAATGTAATCGCGCGCGCTCGCTGGATCCTGATAGGCATCAAACATATCTACGGAATAAATAATATTTGCATAGCTACCACCGATTTGGCGATTGCTGGTTGCCAATTGCAGCATTGCCTTATCGCTATCCTGGCCCCACTTATTGCCATCAATCATTATCATGAAGCCAGGCACACTAGACCTGAATTCACCCAGGTAGCTCTGCATACGCATAACGTATTCACCCGCTGCATAATTAGAATCAAAAATCTGATTACTCAAGCCGATAATAATATGATGATGCGCACCATTCAGTACTTCACGCAGGTCGTTCCAAGCCCAGTAACTTGCCATCTCACTTGGGCTTCTTGAACCATAGGCTTGCGAATAACCACTGCCATCATTGGGCTCAAGCACACAGACCAATTTGTTATCTTTACAAGCTTGGATAATTTCACGCAACTCAGCAACAAATGCACGCGGCCAGGTGCCATCCCCCAGAATGGCAAACTCAATTTGTGCGGAGTTGGCCCCCATTGCAGCGGCATCCTTCAGGGCCTGTAGCGTTTTTTTTGGAGCTAAAGTGTGGTTAATCGTCACACCACGAAATACAAACGGATTGCCATTAGGATCTAGCAACTTTCCATCCTGCACTTTCCAGAACGAATTAGCAGGAGGCGATAAGGCAAATGCCGGTGCAGCAAGTACACCAAGGCTGAATATCGCAATTGACTTTCTAAGCAATGACTTTTTATCAACTATAAAATTTTTCATAGCATTTCCTTTTTATGTGGCCAATCATTTATTGAAGCCGGAATATGACGCGCAAGTAATATCAACCTTGACTGCCCCCCAAGGGCAACAAAAAGGCAATAGTATTCGCGCGATGATCTCTCACCGTTATTTAAAGGCAGTTGAAGTTGAAACTGGACGTCGGATATTTATTGTTATGAAGTAAAACTAAATATAAACGCTATTGTGTTTGGTTTTTTTTGTTATGGGGAACAGCTTGCATGGATAACAACCAAGACGCAATCTGTTTGTAAAAAATTTAACCCGTAGAATTGCGAAGCAGTTTGCAATTTCTACGGGTTAACAAGTAAAAATTTTGCTTATGAAAATTTAGCTTTAATACCTACTTTGCTTTTGGCATGGATTTTAACATCTCCGCCAATCCAGCTCCCATCACCGCTGCCCCACCCTGTGCCCAACCACCGTCCACTGGAATGACGGCACCACTGATGTAGCTCGCAAAATCCGACGCCAAAAATAAGCAGGCATTGGCAATATCATCCGTTGAACCCATGCGCTGCAGCGGCACGGATTTGGTTACTGCAGCGCGAATTGCATCGTTGGGCGCAAGGCGTTTCATCCCTTCAGTGTTATCGATGGGACCGGGAATAATTGAATTAATACGCACACCCTCCGCCCCCCATTCCAAACACAAGGTTCTGGTGATCATATCCACACCTGCTTTTGCAGCGCATACATGGCTTTGCGCGGCCATGGGGATTTCCGCTTGCGGCGCAGAAATATTAATAATTGACGCACCTGGTTTTTTCAGGTGTGGATAAACCGCCTGCATCACATGAAAGGTGCCCAACAAATCGATTTCAATCACCGAGCGAAAGCCATTAGGGGACATGCCCATGGCAAATGCCGGGAAATTTCCCGCCGCGCCAGACACCACTACATCAAGCTTACCCCAGCTGGCAGCGATATTATCGATACCGGTTTTAATCGCGTCCACTTCGCGCACATCGGCAGAAAAACCGGTTGCTTCAGCGGCACCATAATTTTTTAGCGACTGCACAGTGTCATCAACTTTTTCCTGTGAACGGCTGGCTACGGCAACACGCGCACCGGCCTTGGCAAAAGTTTCTGCAATACCACGATTAATACCGCTGGTACCGCCCACCACCAAAACATTTTTATTTTTAAAATCGAATGTAAAAGTCATAGCTATGTCCTGTTTTAAAATCTTGCCTCTTTATTAAAATCGCGAGAAGTCCGGCGCGCGTTTTTCAAAAAATGCGGTTACCGATTCTTTGCATTCTTCGGAAGCCAAGCCCTCTGCAAAGCCTGCATATTCCGCTTGTAATGACTGTTCAACCGCATTTTTAGTCGCTGCGCGCAGCAATGCTTTGGAACGTCGCACGGCGGCAGGTGGTTGGTGTGCAAGACGCTGGATTTTTGCGTGTGCAAAGTCATTTAATTCGCTTGCTGCTACCGCTTTGGTGGCCAAACCGATATTCGCTGCTTCAGCGCCCGAAAAAGGCTCACCCAATAAAAATAATTCCGCTGCTTTTTGTTGCCCCACAACACGGGGAACCAAAAAACTACTCGCGTATTCTGGACACAACCCGAGGTTTACAAAAGGTAATTGCAAGCGTGCATCTTCCGCGACATATACCAGATCGCAATGCAATAGCATGGTCGTACCAATACCCACCGCATGGCCGCGCACTACAGCGACTACGGGTTTGGCACAATGACGCAGAGCATTAATAAAACGCACTACCGGATGTTTTTCGTGGATTTGCGGCTCATTCATGAAATCCATCAGATCATTGCCGCTGGTGAAAAACTCGTCTGTGCCGGTGAGTACAATCACGCGAACTTGCGCATCGGCTTCCGCCGCAAGAATCAGGTCTGCCAGGGCAGAATACATTGCCAGGGAAAGCGCATTTTTGCGTTCGGGGCGATTGAGGCTGAGGGTGAGGACGCGCTCTTGCAACTGGCTCACTACCTGTGGAATCGGGCTATCGATCATCTTCTTATCCTTATGCAAGTTGAGGGTTGAGAGGAAGGCTAAAAACAGTGG
>JAGKWY010000156.1 GCA_021151625.1 Gammaproteobacteria bacterium
AACCTGGGACTTTAACTGAAGCCGACTTTGCACCAGGTCGGCATCCATACCTAGAGCGTCTATCTGGCCTTTTGCGCTGCGCATCTTAACAGCTTTGTCTGTTTCCGCGAATTGTTCGCGGGTGCGCACTTGCAGTTCATCGGTGGTAACGCGCATTAGCCCCTGGCTGGGTGAGTTTTGCTGGATCACCACATCACCCAAGAGGCGAATTAATTCATTGTTGGATTCACTGCGCCCATGGGTCGCGGATAAGCGCCAGGGAGTGCCGTTTTGGGTGTTATAAAAAATCATCTTGGGCGCGTCAATCAAGGTGTAATCCTTTGCTGACGGGCCATTAATATCAGGTTGATAGAGGGTTACTTCCGGTGTTGTGAGTTCAAAGCTCAGTATTCCCTCACTATCAAATTCACGGGTTTGCACCTGCTTCATATAGATTTGCGGAAAACCGCTGGGGTCGTATTCGTAACCCACCGGGTCTTCTTTTTGGCGCAAGGAAAACAGGAAATAACACAATACCAGTACCCCGGCGATCAACCAGGGGCCGGGAATATGTTGGTGAATTCTGTATAAGCGCTGGAATAAATTCATAATTTACGTAGCTGTTAGTTCTGGCTTAATAGGGCCAGATTAGGGAGCCAAATAAGGGGCCAATGCTGAATCAAAAGTGCCTTGGGCTTGCATAATCAGATCGCAGGCGGCGCGTACCGCACCTTCGCCGCCGCGCTCGCGACTTTGCCAATGGGCACGCGCGGCAACGCTTACATGGGCATTGGCAACGGCAAAGGCAAGGCCCACCCGCGTCATCACACTCAGGTCCGGCCAGTCATCGCCCATAAAGGCAATCTCGTCCGGTTGTAGTGGATGTTCTTGCAATATTTCCTGCAGTGCTTCCCATTTGTCTTCACGTCCCTGCACCAGAATTTTAATACCCAGGTCATTAGCGCGGCGTGCAACCAGGTTACTGGTGCGGCCGGTGATAATGCCAACCTTGACCCCGCTTTTCTGTAACACTTTGATTCCGTGGCCATCCAGGGTGCTGAAGGCTTTGAATTCTTCGCCATTGTTGCCGAAGTAGAGTTTGCCGTCAGTCAGTACACCATCGACATCCAGCAGTAACAATTTAATACGCGCAGCGCGTTCACGCAGTTCGGGATTCATAGGTCTCACTCAATTAAATAATGCCAGCGCGCAGAAGGTCATTGATCTTTACGACACCGACCAGTTTTTTTTGTTCGTCGGTGATTAGCAGTACGTTAATTTTTGCCTGCTCCATCAGTGCCAGTGCTTCAGCGGCGAGGGTGTTATCGCGCAGCATTTTGGGGTTGGTATTCATCAGTTCACCCACTTTTGCAACGCGAATATCGATGCCGCGATCAATACTGCGACGCAAATCACCATCGGTGAAAATGCCCAGCAAGTCGCCGGCCGGATTCATCACTGTGGTCATACCAAAACCTTTTTGCGACATCTCCATCAGTGCATCAGCCATGGGGGTGTCGGGCAATACACGGGGTATTTCGGTGCCCGTGTGCATTACATCGGACAGGCGCAGTAGCAGTTTGCGCCCCAAAGCACCGCCGGGGTGGGAAAACGCAAAATCCTCGGCGGTAAAGCCGCGTGCCTCCAGCAAGGCAATAGCAAGCGCATCGCCCAGTACCAGAGTGGCCGTGGTACTTGAGGTGGGGGCAAGGTCTAGCGGACAGGCTTCATGAACCACGCTGATATCCAGATTGACCTCGGCTACCTCGGCGATGGTTGAGCCCGGGTTACTGGTCATACTGATAATTTTGATACCGGCGCGTTTTAGCAGTGGCAGCAGCGCAACAATTTCATTGGAGGTGCCGGAATAGGAGATGGCCAGCAGGATGTCATCTTTGGTGATCATTCCCAGGTCACCATGACTAGCTTCGCCGGGATGTACAAAGAAAGATGGGGTGCCGGTACTTGCCAGGGTGGCTGCGATTTTTTTGCCGACGTGGCCAGACTTGCCCATGCCAGTCACTATGACTCGCCCCTTGCCATTCATAATCAATTCGCAAGCCTGGCTGAACTGACCATCGATGCGCCCCATCAATGCCGAAACGGCTTCTGTTTCAAGGCGAATGGTGCGCAACGCAGAGCTGACATAATCAAAAACGGCCATAAAAAATCCCATTGCCGGCAATTCGGGGTGGGGCATTATAACGAGCGAGCGTGTTTAGGCGAGTTGTGTTTACGTCTTTTTTCCCGCTGGCCCCTTAAGAATTTTAGTCAAGCGATGGTATAGTGCGCCCCGCAAAGCCACCGGCTGCGCTTCCGCTCAACAAATCGCCACAATCCTAATCAATCACAAAGAATGGCACCTTAGGGAACTAGCGCTGTCTGATGTATGGCTGTAAAGCAATCAGGGCATAAGGCAATCAGGCTTTAGCCTCACTTGGTTAATGGTATTGCCGGTTCGGTAATGGGTAAAGCTACCTACAAACAAGCAACTCCAGCCCAGCGCGAACAATTCCTCAAAGTGTTTAAAGACGGTATGGTTAAGTCATTGGCCAAAGGCATTTTGGGTTATGCCGATAGCAAGGTGACTATTGCCGGTGTGGATACTGTGAAGGCGGATCGCGTAGTGGTTAAGCAGGAGGTAAGTGCCGAAGGCGCCACCCATAAACTGGACTACACCATGGTTAAGGGTAAGTCTGGTGAGTGGAAGTTGATCAACGTGGTATTGAACGGCGTAAACCTTGGTCAATCCTTTAGCAGCCAATTCAAGGCTGGCCTGAAGAAGCACAACAACAATGTGGATCAGGTAATCGCCAATTGGCTGGCTGATGCTTAAGTAAGCTTCACTAGATTCGTAACAAAGCCCCGGCCTTAAAACCGGGGCTTTGCTTTTTGGGTGTTTTTAGCGGAGCTATGGTTTTTGGGTAAATCCCGGTTTTTGGGGTGCTAGTTGCCGGCAGTTCCGGTAAACTTCGCGCCTTATTTTTATTATTGCAATCTACCTGTATTGCAATATCAGGCAAACCCGTCGAGTACAACTATGCAAGCCGAACAAATCAAAGCGCTTATTGAGAGCCAAATCCCTGACTGTGATGTGAAATCTGTCGAAGTGCAGGGCGATCACATAGGTCTGGTCATTGTCAGCCCGGCGTTTGCGGGTTTAACCCCGGTCAAGAAGCAGCAGCTGGTGTTGTCTACCCTGAGTGCCCAATTTGCTGATCGCAGCATCCATGCGGTGGATTACATCAAATCCTTTACTCCAGAGCAGTGGCAGCAACAGCAGCAACAGCAATAATTCGCCGGCTCAAGCCAGTCCCGTTTTTACAATTTTTCAGTTTTCAGGTTAGTAATGGATAAGTTTTTGATTACAGGCGGCGGCCCGCTGTCCGGTGAGATCCGTATTTCCGGTTCCAAAAATGCAGGTTTACCGCTGCTGGCGGCGACTATTCTCGCCCAGTCTAAAGTGCGTTTGACCAATGTTCCGCACTTGAAAGATATGACCACCATGGTCACTTTGTTAAAGACCCTGGGTTTGACTATCGAAATCCAGGGCGATCACGTAGTGATTGTCGACCCGAATACCATTAACTCCTACACCGCACCCTATGAGCTGGTGAAAACCATGCGCGCTTCCATTCTGGTGCTCGGACCCTTGTTGGCGCGTTACGGTGAAGCCAATGTGTCCTTTCCAGGCGGTTGTGCGATTGGTTCACGCCCGGTGGACATCCACCTGCGCGGCCTTGAGGCCATGGGGGCCAGTATTGAAATCGACGGCGGTTATATTCGTGCCCGTTCCAATGGCCGTTTGAAAGGCTGCCATTTCCTGATGGATGTAGTGACAGTTGGCGGTACGGAAAACCTGTTGATGGCCGCCGTATTGGCCGATGGTAAAACCGTGTTGGAAAACGCCGCACGTGAACCGGAGATTGTCGACCTTGCCAATATGCTGGTGGCCATGGGGGCAAAAATCGAAGGCATTGGTACCTCAACCCTGACTATTCATGGGGTCGAATCCCTGCAAGGTTGTGATTACGCGGTAATGCCGGATCGTATCGAAACCGGTACTTATCTGGTGGCAGCGGCAGCAACGCGCGGAAAAATCAAACTCACCAACACTCGTGCGGATATTCTTGAGGCGGTGATTTTGAAATTGCAGGAAGCGGGAGCTGATATCAACAGCGGTGCAGATTGGATCACTCTGGATATGCACGGCCAACGTCCGAAAGCGGTAAGCCTGCGCACTGCGCCTTACCCAGCTTTTCCAACCGATATGCAATCGCAATTTATGGCGATGAATGCTGTTGCCGAAGGTGTTAGCCATATTACCGAAACAATTTTTGAAAACCGTTTGGTGCAAGTCGCTGAATTAAATCGTATGGGTGCGCACATCGAACTTGAGCACAACACCGCTATTGTAAAAGGTGTGGAGCGTTTGAAAGCGGCGCCGGTGATGGCATCGGATCTGCGTGCCTCGGCGAGTTTGGTGATTGCCGGTTTGATGGCTGATGGCGAAACCCTGATTGATCGTATTTACCACATTGATCGCGGCTACGAAGCCATTGAAGAAAAATTCCAAAGCTTGGGCGCCAGCGTGCGCCGCGTAAAAGGTTCCTGAGCATGAGCCAGACCCTGACCATCGCCTTAACCAAAGGGCGTATCCTGGACGAGACGCTGCCGCTGCTGGCAGCAGCGGATATTCGCCCGCTCGAAGATATGGAAAAAAGCCGCAAGTTGGTGTTTGAAACAACTCAGCCTAATGTGCGTTTCTTGTTGCTGCGCGGTGCCGATGTACCTACCTATGTGCAATTCGGTGCGGCAGATATGGGTATCTCCGGTAAAGATACGCTGATGGAAAATGGTGCTGATGGTTTGTATGAGCCGCTGGATTTAAATATCGCGCGCTGCAAATTAATGACTGCCGGTGTAAAAGGTCAGACTACTCCGCCGGGCCGCATTCGTGTGGCAACCAAGTATGTGAATGTCGCCAAGCAATATTATGCCGCGCAAGGTCGTCAGATCGATGTAATCAAACTTTACGGTGCGATGGAATTGGCTCCGATTATGAATCTGGCCGATGAGATTGTAGATATCGTGGATACGGGTAATACCTTGCGCGCAAATGGTTTGGAACCGCGTGAGTTTATCGCCGATATTAGTTCGCGTTTGATTGTGAATAAAGCGTCCATGAAAATGAAGCACGTTCAAATCCAGGCGATTATCGATTGTGTCGCTGGCGCAATCCATTCTGCCGAATAAATTCTTCGCTAAACTGGCGATTGCTTTGTTGTGAATGTAATTGGCTCCCTATCGGGGTAATTAAATTAGTTAATGAGCAATTGCAAACGCCGTTGAGCATCATAAGTTTCCTGTCTATTAATTTTTTATTGTCATCGCAACGAGTTTTTTATGTCTGAATCTGTGATCACACGATTGGATGCGAGCCAGGGCGATTTTAATCAGCGTCTGGATCAGTTATTGGCTTGGGAATCTGTTAGTGATACCCGTGTTGCCGCCGTTGTCGATGATATTTTGCATCAAGTCAAAACACGCGGTGATACAGCCGTGTTGGAGTACACCAATAAATTTGATCGCCGCAGTGCGCAAACTATTCATGATTTGGTAATTCCACCGGCGCAGTTGCAAGCGGCTTTAACGCAAATTACCCCTGAGCAGCGCACGGCATTGGAAGTGGCAGCTGAGCGTATTCGCAGCTATCACAAACACCAGTTACAAACTTCCTGGAGTTACACTGAGGCCGATGGCACTGTGCTTGGGCAACAAATTTCTGCCATGGAGCGGGTGGGGCTGTATGTTCCTGGTGGTAAGGCGTCTTACCCTTCATCCGTATTGATGAATGCAATTCCGGCAAAAGTAGCTGGTGTTGATGAGTTGACTATGGTGGTGCCTGCACCTGATGGTGAAATCAGCCCAATCGTGTTGGCCGCTGCGGCTGTTGCCGGTGTTGATCGTGTTATTACTGTCGGTGGTGCACAGGCCGTTGCTGCTTTGGCGTTTGGAACTGAAACCATTGCCAAGGTGGATAAAATTGTTGGTCCTGGCAATATTTATGTCGCTACTGCCAAACGTGCAGTGTTCGGGCAAGTGGCGATAGATATGATTGCTGGCCCGTCAGAGATTTTAGTGGTGTGCGATGGCCTGACAGATCCTGATTGGATCGCTATGGATCTATTCAGTCAAGCTGAGCATGATGAGCAGGCGCAGGCAATTTTATTAAGCCCTGATGCCGAATTTTTAAATAAAGTTGAAGCATCGATCAAAAAATTATTGCCCACGTTGGCGCGCAAAGAAATTGCTAGTGTGTCATTAAAAAATCGTGGGGCATTAATTCAAGTAGCGGATATGCAACAGGCGGTTACGATCAGTAACCGTATTGCGCCTGAGCACTTGGAGTTGTCAGTTGCTGAACCGGAAACTTTGTTGCCGCAAATTCGTCATGCTGGCGCGATTTTTATGGGGCGCCATACGCCAGAGGCCTTGGGTGATTATTGTGCTGGCCCCAATCACGTATTGCCAACCTCGGGTACTGCACGTTTTTCTTCACCCCTGGGTGTTTATGACTTCCAAAAACGCAGCTCGGTGATTATGTGTTCGCCGGCAGGTGCATCGACCTTATCGAAAACCGCTTCGGTATTGGCGCGCGGCGAGCAACTGGAGGCGCATGCGCGCTCGGCGGAATATCGTATTATCGAATAGTAAATTACTTTGCTTGCAGTAAAAAAATAAGCCAAATAAAAAATGGGTGCACTTGCACCCATTTTTATTTTTCTGACTAGTATTGTTCGATAAATTTAATCAGGTTTTTGTGGGAGGAAAAGTTGCTACTGCTTTGATCTCGATGGACTTTCCGTCGCGCAAGACTCTGAAAGTAACTTCGGCGTTAGGCTGAATATTGAAGAGTGAATTATTAACCGAACGTTTATCAATGAGCGGTATGTTATCGATGTGGGTGATGTAATCATTCACTTTAAAGCCTGCTTTTGCGGCCGGGCTATCGGGTTCTATTTCGCTCACCAGCAAACCCACAGCACCTAATTTCTGGACCAGTTCGGCCGAGGTTTCTGTCACCCCAATGCCTAGCCAGCCGCGTCTGACTCCACCGAATTCTACGATTTGCTTGAGTGAGTTCATTGCTTTATCGACAGGTACTGCGAAGCTGATTCCAAATGAAGCACCGGTTTCATCCAGCATGGCGGTATTAATACCAATTAAATTGCCGTAGGCATCAATCAGTGCTCCGCCCGAATTACCGGGGTTAATGGCAGCATCAGTCTGGATAAAATTTTCGGCGCTGTTAATGCCCAGATTCCAACGGCCAGTGGCGCTGACAATACCCTGGCTTACGCTTTGGCCAACACCAAACGGATTGCCGATGGCAAGCACTACATCGCCAACGCGGATATTGTCGGAATTGCCAAGATTTATCGCGTTAATTTTATCGAGTTGGATGCGCAATACTGCCAAATCGTTGGCTTTATCAATGCCCACCAATTCTGCAGCAGTGAAGCGCCCGTCATAGAGCAACACAAAAATTCTATCGGCACCGTTAATTACATGGTTGTTGGTGAGAATTAATCCGTTGCTATCGACAATAACGCCAGAGCCCAGTGTTTTTTCCATGCGCTCCTGTTGGGGAATATTGGAGTTGTTGTAAAGCTGGCGAAAAAACGGATTGTTGTATAGGTTTTGATAACGTTGAACTACGCGTTTTTCGGTATAGATATTCACTACCGCCGGTGCTGCGCGATTTACTGCATCAGCATAGGAGACGACACCGGTGCCCAGGTTAGATTGATTGCTGGTGGTTGGAGCAGGTGCGCCATCACGTAATTGCGGGAATAAAAGTAGAGCAAGTAACGCGATGATCACGCCTGCGATAACCGGCCAGCCGATAAAATTAAGCAAGCGTTGGAGGTGCATTACTTTTTTCTCCGTCGATTTATTTTTCTTGTTCAACAAAAACCCCGCAAGTGCGGGGTTGCATAATTATTTTCGACGTCCTGTACGCAAAAAACGTTGGTGCAGGGAAAATATTAGTAGCGATTGGCTTTGCCATCAAAATCGAAATCATCTGCTGATTCTGTTGGTATGCGACTGTGATGCTGGTCTTCACGCAGATCATAGTCTTCACTCAGGGTGCCCTTGGTGCCAGGTGCTTTGGGTGCCCAATCGCGTGGCGGCTCAATGCGTTGCTCATTGATGTAGGCCTTGGTGTCACCACTAAGGTTGGCATTGGCGGAATCAATAATCTGGCGACTAATGGCGGGGGTAGCCAATTTCAAGGCTCCACTCGCCAGGTGCTCGTGCACTTCGCGATAGGCCTGGGTGAGATTGTTCACCAGTTGTGATGTTTGTGCAAAATGTTCTGCAACATCGCGCTGGTAACCTTGCAGTGAATTTTCTGCTTCGTGCAGACGTTGCTCCAGATCGCGGCCCAGCAATTGCGCACGAAAAACATACAGCACAGCCGCGCTTATGGCGCCACCTGCCAACAAACAAATGAATCCGGTTATAACTAGCGCACTGAATGAATACACAGGAATCTCCTCATCAACAAGTGTGTTTATGATCATATGCCGGTACTATGGATAATAAAGTGGTGACAACCCTGATGCGGACTTATCGCGATCTTGGCATTCATGTGTTGCGTTTTAATTTTCGCGGCGTGGGGAAAAGCGAGGGCGTTTTTGATAATGCCATTGGTGAACAGGATGATTTGCGGGCAATGGTTCGATGGTGTCAGCAAATGTTGCCAGAGGTCGGCTTGTCGCTGGCGGGGTTTTCATTTGGTTCGTCGATCGCAGCTCAGGTGAGTTATGAGGTTAAAGGATTGCTGCACCTTACTCTGGTGGCGCCACCGGTGGAGCGTTATCCCTATGCACGCGACAATCAATTTTCCAGCGCGACCTGTGTAATACAAGGTGATCAGGATGAGCGTGTAATTGCCCAGGGTGTTTACGATTGGGTTGCGGGTTTGCAGGGGGAGGTAGAATTATTACGCTACCCGGAGGCAGGGCATTTTTTTCACGGTTATTTAACGGCGTTAAAGACTGATCTCACGCAAATCCTGCAGCAACAGTTGCAATAAGCATGGTTATTCCCGGGTTCAGCCGTTAAAGTGGCGGCTGTGGTCTAGTTTTTTCTCCTCGATGTTAATTTTCAGTCGTTAATTCCATGACAACACCAGATTCAAATTCTCCCTTTGCTCGTTATCAGCGCGATTTGCAGCGCCCCGATTTTCGCCATGATCCTGCCCAGGAGACAGCGGTTAAACATTTGCAGCACTTGCATGAGCAATTGGTGGCGGTATGGAAGACTGAGCAGCAACAGAGCCTGTTTGGTAGCTTTTTTAAGCGTTTTAGCGGAGATTCCTCAAGGGAATTGGTGCGCGGTTTGTATTTTTGGGGTGGGGTAGGGCGCGGTAAAACCTACCTGATGGATAATTTCTTTGAAAGTTTGCCGTTTGAGCAAAAGTTGCGTGCGCATTTTCATCGTTTTATGCGCCGGGTGCATGCGGAATTAAAAAAGCTGGATGGTAAAAAAAATCCGCTCAAATTAGTGGCCGATACTATTGCCGCAGAGGCGCGTGTGATTTGTTTTGATGAGTTTTTTGTATCGGATATCACTGATGCGATGATTCTCGGCACCCTGATGGAGGAGCTGTTCGCGCGCGGCGTTACGCTGGTGGCTACCTCCAATATTGTTCCCGATGGCCTATATAAAGACGGCTTGCAGCGTGCGCGTTTTTTGCCCGCCATTGATTTGCTCAATAAGCATACTTTGGTGGTGAATGTTGATGGCGGCGTAGACTATCGTTTGCGCGCACTGGAGCAGGCGGAGTTATATCATCACCCGCTGGATGCGGCTGCTGATGAAAGTTTAATGTGCAGTTTTAAAAGCCTGGTTCAGGCTGGTGCTGAGGTGCGTGAGCAGTTAGAGGTTGAAGTAGAAGGGCGGATGATTCAATCCCGTTATATCTCGGAGGGGATTATCTGGTTTGATTTTGTGGACCTCTGTGATGGCCCGCGCTCGCAGAATGATTACATTGAGTTGGCGCGCGAGTATCACACAGTGATTCTGAGTAATGTTCCCGGCCTGGGGCGGGCCAAAGATGACCAGGCGCGCCGGTTCGTGAACCTGGTAGATGAGTTTTACGATCGTCAGGTGAAGCTGGTCGTTTCTGCCGAGCGCCCGCTGGCGGAGTTGTATTCTACTGGCAAGCTGGATTTTGAGTTTCAGCGCACCGTGAGTCGTCTGCTGGAA
Source organism: Gammaproteobacteria bacterium (assembly GCA_021151625.1). GTDB lineage: Bacteria > Pseudomonadota > Gammaproteobacteria > Pseudomonadales > Cellvibrionaceae > Cellvibrio. The sequence goes on from JAGKWY010000156.1 coordinate 10,261, forward strand.
ATGCAAAGCCATGAATACTTGGCTCGTCCCCATCGTCCTGAATAGCAGCAGTATTTGTGAAAGTATATTTTGGTTGAAATCTGCGCTTCTGGTGTGTAGTATGCCGCCTCCCTGATTTCAGGGTTGTTTGATTCATTTAAATCAGTTCCACATCCAATTTAGGCAGGAATAACATGAAGACCTATATTGCCACTGAGCATCTAAGGGGAGTCGACATGTCTGCACAATTTTACGGCACAGGCCGTCGCAAGACCTCTACCGCGCGTGTGTTCATCACTGCTGGTACTGGTACTATTACTGTAAATGATCGTCCTTTGGACGAGTACTTTGGTCGTCCAGTAGCGCGCATGGTTGTTCGTCAGCCGCTCGAGCTGGTTGGTCTGGTAGAGAAATTTGACGTAAATGTTACTGTCTCTGGTGGCGGTAGCTTTGGTCAGGCTGGCGCTATTCGCCACGGTTTGACTCGCGCTCTGATGGAGTACGACGAGAATCTGCGTAGCGACCTGCGTAAAGCCGGTTACGTAACCCGCGATTCTCGTGAGGTTGAGCGTAAGAAAGTTGGCTTGCGTAAAGCGCGTAAAAAGCCACAATTCTCCAAGCGTTAATGATTTCTGGCGGTGGGTTTTGTGCCTGCTGCTTGATGGTCATCAAGAAAACGCCCAAGTCTTTTCTGGCTTGGGCGTTTTTGTATATGTAATGTCGAGGTTGTTTAAAAAGAACCAGTCAACAAAAGCTGTTTTGTACATTTAACAATAATGAGGAGGGAGTGGTGAATAAGATGCGGCGCAGTTTGTGGTTGATATTGTTTGTTGCGGTTGCTTTTTTATCTGCTTGCGGCGGTGGTGGTGGTGGTGGTGCATCTGCCAGGGCGACATTTAGTTCTGCTGACTCATTTATCAAGTCGAGTTCAATTCAATCGAGTTTGGTTCAATCGAGTTTGGGGCAATCCAGCTTTGCCTCGTTAAGTTCAGCTCTTGAAGTCTCTAGTCGATCCAGTTCAGCTCAATCTAGTTTCGCTGTGCTTGGTTATTCAAAGCAGGCTATTTTTGATGATTGGTTTTATGAAGTGACGGGATATCCTGATGGTTTTAACTTTTTCCTGTATGTGCCCATCAGCTATCAACAAAAAAAAGAAATGAATTATCCGTTACTAATCGTCCTTCATGGCGATAATGGCTATAAAGATGTACGCCCTAAATTAACAACCTACCCTTTACCCTCGGGTGTATTTAATAGTTTTTTGCTGGATTCGGGTGAACTCGACCCAACTGCGAGAGATAGGCTCAATCCACACCTCAAGGATGCTTTTGTGGTTCATCCCGAAATACCGCATATTGATAGAGCGGTATTCAGGGGGGAGAAATTGGGTTGGTGGAATCCTGGAGTGCTCAACGATATGGTTGCCTACTTGCAAAAAACATATCGGATAGATGAACGGCGGATTTATGTGGTTGGAGCCAGTATGGGGGCTGCGGGCACTTTCTATTATGCTGCGACCAATCCACAGAAAGTTGCCGCTATAGCACCGGTTTGCAATGGGCTATACGATTACTCAAATAATGCATTTGCGCTGCGTGATATGCCTGTCTGGCTGTTTCATAACTATGACGATGATACGGTTTTGTTTCCTCAGCATATATTGCCCACTGTAAATCAATTTGCCGGACAGGATGTGTGGGTGCTTTATCCGGGGGTTAAGCCCCCGGTTAATGATTACACCATTAGCTACAGTCCGTCCTCGGGGCTTGGCTCCTGGGTTTTGGGTAGTGATCATGCTGCGGGAGTGTTTAACTTTACACTTTATGCTGCAGGTGGTCACGATGCATGGAATAAAACCTTCACCAAAGATGCACTCTGGAATTGGTTGTTTTCCCAAACTAATAACCAAATTAAGAACTAGAGGGTGTTTTTATTGATTTGAGGCAAGTCTGGTGCTTCCCTCGGGTTCAGGTTGATAATATTGGCTACGCCCAAGTCTTTTCTGGCTTGGGCGTTTTTTTACGTCTAAAATTGCTGGCCAATAACCCACTGTTTGTGTGTGGTTATTCTTGTAAGCCGTGTGTGAATTCATTAATATTGCCCGCCTTTTCTTGAGTCACCCAATAATCCTTTGTCGTCGGACTTGGTATCAGAGTTTTTGCAAAGTCGCAGCGCGATTTAGGCGATTTGCTAGCCGTTAGCTGTTAGGGGAGAAATTCGTCATGAGTAATGACGCAGTAAATAAGACGCGCCGTCGTGTATTGATCGGAGCCACTTGTGCAGTGGGTGCGGTTGGTGTGGTTGGTGCAGCAGTTCCGTTTGTGGGTTCCTGGAACCCGAGTGCCAGGGCGAAAGCTGCTCCTGTTGGGTGTTTGTACCCACCTGGGTTGTGCACCTATGTATCGCCCGGATGTTCATGCGGCGGACCTGGGTGGTGAAAAATGGCAGGGTGGTTTTTTCTGTCCATGCCATGGTTCCAAATACGATTTGGCAGGTCGCGTTTACATCGGCGTTCCTGCTCCACTGAACCTGGAAGTTCCTCCTCATCGTTATGAGAGTGATTCTGGTTGACCATGAGCTACAACCCTTCTGCAGAAGGTGCTTTCGCCTCTGTGGAATACATTATGCGCGATGTGGATTTCGGTTGGTTGCTGCGTTACATGCATTCTACCGGCGCTTCTGCGTTCTTCATTGTTGTTTACCTGCATATGTTCCGCGGCATGATGTATGGTTCTTACAAAGCTCCACGCGAACTGGTGTGGATCTTCGGTATGACCATTTATCTGGTGCTGATGGCAGAAGCCTTTATGGGTTACGTGTTGCCATGGGGGCAGATGTCCTACTGGGGTGCGCAGGTAATTGTTTCCCTGTTCGGTGCTATCCCTGGTATTGGTGAAGATCTGGTGCAGTGGATTCGCGGTGACTACCTGATCTCCGGTATTACCCTGAACCGTTTCTTTGCGCTACACGTAGTGGCATTGCCAATTGTATTGCTAGCCTTGGTCGTTATGCACATTCTGGCGCTGCACGAAGTGGGTTCAAACAACCCTGATGGTGTTGAGATCAAGAAGAACAAAGATGAAAACGGCATTCCGCGTGACGGTGTTCCATTCCATCCGTTCTACACGGTGCACGATCTGGTGGGCATCACTGTTTTCCTATTTGCTTTCTGCTTCATCATGTTCTTTATGCCGGAGATGGGTGGTTTCTTCCTGGAATACGCCAACTTCGAAGAAGCTAACAACCTGAAGACTCCAACACACATCGCACCTGTATGGTACTTCACTCCTTTCTATGCAGTCTTGCGTGCAGTGACCATGCAAATCGAACTGGGCCCAATGGTATTGACCGCCAAGTTCCTCGGTTTCGTGGCCATGGCAGCGGCAATTGCCATTCTGTTTGTGTTGCCCTGGTTGGATCGCAGTAAAGTTAAATCCATGCGCTACCGCGGCCATATTCCGCGCATCGCGTTGATTGCATTTGCCTCCATGTTCGTTGTGCTCGGTTATTTGGGTGTGAAAGCACCGACCGAAGGCAGAACCTTGTTGTCGCAAATTGCCACTGCATTCTATTTCGCTTACTTCGTAACTATGCCGGTATGGACTACCACCAGCGCCGAGAAAGCTAAATCCAAAACCTCCTGGGTGTTGAGCGGTGCTTTCGCGGTGATCTTTGCCTGGATGGGGGCTGTTTACATTGGTGGTGATGTGCCTGCGTTGTTGATTGCCTTCTGTTTCGTGTTGGCTGCTATCTTCGCGGTTCTGCCATTGCTGGCAGCGCGCGATAAAGATTTGGTTGAGCCAACCCGTACACAAGACAAAGGTTTGCCGGGCTTGTTGGTTGCTGCAGGCTTCGCACTGTTCGTTATTCTGGCGGTTGTGCCTATCAAGGCAGTAGCGTCTGAGGGTGCTTTTAATTGCGGTGCTATTCCCTGTGATCACATGGAAGCAGATCTGAATGACAAAGAGTCATTGCAGCGTGGTGCCAAGTACTTCACCAACTACTGCATGGGCTGTCACTCATTGAAATACTCTCGCTATGAGCGTGTTGCTGATGACCTGGGTATTCCCCATGACGTGATGGAGCAAAACCTGATTTTCGGTGAGCAACGTATCGGCCAATTGATGGAAATTGCGATGAAGCCTCAACAAGCCAAGATCTGGTTTGGTGTGGTTCCTCCGGATCTAACCTTGGTTGCACGTGCTCGTTCACCTGAGTGGATTTATACCTATTTGCGTAACTTCTACAAAGATGAAACCCGCCCCTGGGGTGTTAACAATCGTGTGTTCCCTAACGTGGGTATGCCGCATGTGTTGATTGGCCCGCAAGGTTTGCTGGAGTGTGGTGCTGGTCCAAAACTGAATCATCACGGCGGCGCTTTGCGCAACGACGTGGGTCAGGTAGAAATTGATGAGCATTGCGGCGCGCTCAAAGAAGGCAAGGTTAAAGGTTCTATGTCTCAGGCGGAGTTTGATGAGGCTGTTTATGACCTGGTTAACTTCCTCGAATACGTAGCTGAACCAATCGCTGTTAAGCGTCAGGGTATTGGTTACTATGTGTTGGGCTTCCTGGTGATTCTGTTTATCTTCGTATACTTCCTGAACCGCGAGTTCTGGCGAGATATTCACTGATAAATTTGCAATCAACAAAAAGGGCGACGCGAGTCGCCCTTTTTGTTTGAGTCTGTTGCTGAATCCCTGTAACTTGTTGATGTTGTTTATTTTCAAGGAAATTATTTATGTCCATGTCATCCAGTCGCCCTTACTTCTTGCGCGCCATCTATGAATGGATACTGGACAATAATTGCACCCCCCATATTCTGGTGGATGCCCATGTACAGGGTACCCAGGTGCCCCAGCAACATGTCAATAAAGATGGCCAGATCATTCTGAATATTTCCCCTTCGGCGGTGAAAGATTTCTTTATGGATAACACCGCAGTTTCCTTTAACGCCCGCTTCAGCGGCGTAGTGAATAATCTTTATATTCCCACGGGCGCTATCCTTGGTATCTACGCGCGTGAAAATGGCCAGGGGATGATGTTTGAGCCGGAGGCAAACCCACAGCCGCCAGTGCCACCACCTGCATCACCCACGCCGTCGGTTAAATCAATCGGCGATGGAGCTAAGCGTCCTGGACTTAGAGTGGTGAAATAATTCCCCCACAAAACAAAAACACCAGCTGCGGCTGGTGTTGTTGTTTTTGAGGCAGGTTTATTACGCTTGTGCGACATATTTATGACAAAAATGTCGTGCGGTCACATTACTGTCATATTCGCTCGTTAGAGTAGCTCTCAATGGTGAGGCAAGCCTTGCCATCTAACCAATCTACGCAATGACTAACGGAGCGCTCTATGAACGCCAAGAACATTATCAAGGGGCTGGTACTTGCTGGCTCTATGGTTTGCACAGCTGCACTGCAAGCCGCCGTTGATCCCAAGTTGCCGGAATACAAAGTGGCAACGGGGGTTTCCGGTAACGTGAACTCTATTGGTTCAGATACCCTGAACAATCTGATGACCCTTTGGGCAGAAGATTTCAAAAAACTTTATCCAAACGTAAATATCCAAATTCAAGGCGCTGGTTCTTCAACTGCACCACCAGCACTGATTGAAGGTACCGCTAACTTCGGTCCAATGAGTCGTGAAATGAAGGCTGAAGAAATTCAGGCATTCGAAGCGAAATACGGCTACAAGCCAACAGCGGTTCCTGTGGCAATTGACGTTCTGGCGGTATACGTAAACAAAGATAACCCGATTAAAGGCCTGTCTCTGCAACAAGTGGATGCGATCTTCTCTGCTACCCGCAAGTGCGGTGAAGCTAAAGATATTACCCGTTGGGGCGATGTAGGTTTGACGGGTGCATGGGCTAATCGTGACTTCACCATTTACAGCCGTAACGCTGTATCGGGTACCTACGGTTACTTTAAGGATGAGGCCCTGTGTAAAGGTGACTTCAAAGCGACTATCAACGAACAACCAGGTTCTGCTTCGGTAGTGCAGGGCGTATCTGAGTCAATTAACGGTATTGGTTACTCAGGTATTGGTTATGTGACTTCTGGTGTGCGCGCGCTGCCTTTGTCCAAAAAGGACGGTCAGCCATTTGTAACTCCAGATGCAACCCATGCATTGGATGGTACCTACCCACTGGCGCGTGTACTGTACGTTTATATCAACAAGCACCCGAACCGCAAACTGGATGCTCTGCAGTTGGAATTCCTGAAAATGGTTCTCTCCAAGCAAGGTCAGGAAACTGTAGTGCGCGATGGTTACATCCCGCTGCCCTCAACCATGACCAGCAAGGCTTTGGTTGATTTGCAAAAGTAATCTGCCTGCTTGCGTAAAAGGCCGCCGTAACTGGCGGCTTTTTTTCGTCCTAATGATTTGTGTTACAGAAAAATGACAATCAAATTTTGTTTTGTAACAAAAGTGTCATTTTTGATTGTTAGGATTCTTGTGCCAGAAGATTAATCAGGTGAGCAGACCATGTCCGAACCCATTCCCTTGGTAAAAGAAACCGTCAGCTTGATGCCGACACTCG
>JAGKWY010000157.1 GCA_021151625.1 Gammaproteobacteria bacterium
GGTAAATTCAAGCGGGGCGGTTACGTCAGGCGACTATAACTGGTAGAGTTCCCCGGCACATTAACATTCGTTTACAGATGCGGGATGGTACCACAGCTTTTTTATCATCCCTTTGTATTTCTGATTTTTCCAGCAGTAAGGATTTGATTATGCAACGTCCCAGCGGCCGCAACCCCGACCAATTACGCCCCATCCGCATTACTCGCCACTACACCAAGCACGCCGAAGGTTCGGTGCTGGTGGAATTTGGCGATACCAAAGTCATCTGTACCGCCAGTGTGGTTAACAATGTTCCGCCCTTCCTGCGCGGACAAGGGCAGGGCTGGCTGACCGCTGAATACGGCATGCTGCCACGTTCCACCGGTACCCGTATGGATCGCGAAGCGGCGCGTGGCAAGCAGCAGGGGCGCACGGTGGAAATCCAGCGTTTGATTGGCCGTTCACTGCGCGCGGCAGTTGATCTTACCGCGTTGGGCGAGAACACCATACATATTGATTGTGACGTTATTCAAGCCGACGGCGGCACCCGCACAGCCTCCATTACCGGTGCCTGGGTGGCTCTGGCGGATGCGATTAATTTCCTTAAAGCCCAGGGCAAGGTTACTGGTGAACCGCTCAAGCGCGCTATTGCTTCTATCTCGGTGGGAATTTACCAGGGCGTCCCTGTGCTGGATCTGGATTACCCGGAAGATTCATCGGCCGATACTGATATGAACGTAGTCATGGGCGATGACGGCGGCATTATCGAAATCCAGGGCACCGCCGAAGCCGAACCTTTCACCGAGGCCGAATTTGCGGCGATGTTGGGGCTGGCTAAAAAAGGGATTGCGCAATTGAATGAATTGCAGAAGCAGGCGTTGGCTGGGTAAATAAGGTAACGAAATGCGGGGCGAAGTCGGAAGTCGCTGCGCTCTTCCAACCTACGTAAACGATATTTATCTGTAGGTTGGACGAGCCGAAGGTGACTTCCGACGATTTCGATTTCAAAGGGGATATTACTCCACCGGCACCAAGCCCAAATTACGCACGATTTGTGCGGTAGGGTCGGTTTGGTTCATGGTGTAGAAGTGCAAGCCGGGGGCTTCGTTTTCGAGCAGGGTTTCGCAGAGCTCGGTGACCAGCTCTACGCCGAATGCTTTCAGGCTGGCTTCATCGTCGCCATAATTTTCCAGCGCTTTGCGCAACCAGCGCGGAATTTCTGCGCCGCAGGCGTCGGAGAAGCGCGTTAAATTTCTGTAGTTGATGATGGGCATTATACCTGGGTAAATCGGCTGGGTGATGCCCGCCTTTTGGCATTGGTCGATAAAGAAAAAATACGCATCCGGATTAAAGAAGTACTGCGTAATTGCGCTATTTGCGCCCGCATCAAATTTGCCTTTCAAATAGCGCACGTCGTCGCTGTAGTTTTTGGCTTGCGGATGAATTTCCGGATAGGCCGCTACTTCCAATTGGAAGTGCTCACCAAAATGCTTGCGGATAAAAGCAACAAGTTCATTGGCGTAGACTAATTGAGAGCCGCCACCCATGCCGGATGGCATATCGCCCCGCAATGCAACAATGCGATCTACACCGGCGTCTTTGTACTCCTGAATTAATGCTTTGATCGTCTCATCATCGTCACCACCAAATGACAAGTGTGGCGCGGTGCTAATGCCATCTTGTACAAATTGCGTAACCAGGCCTTTGGTGTTATCGCGAGTGGAGCCACCTGCGCCGTAAGTGACGGAAAAAAAATCCGGATTAAAAAAATTTAATTCGTTGCGAACATTAATCAGCTTGGCTTTTCCTTCCGGGGTTTTGGTTGGGAAGAATTCAAAGCTCAGGCGCAGTTGTGAGTCTGTCATAATATTGCTCTGGTAGGTTGGGGTGAGGAACGAACCCCAACGCAATTAACGAGAATAAATAATTTTTACGCGCAGATGCTTATTCGTTTGCTTGAATAAACATGAGCGCAAATTGCGAGTTTGTCATGTTGGGGTTCGTTCCTCAGCCTGCGCGGCCCGCCCCAACCTACATCAATTAATACTTGTAAGAGTCCGGCTTAAACGGACCTTCCACTTCCACACCGATATACTCAGCTTGATGGGTAGTGAGTTTGGTGATCACACCGCCAAAACCTTCCACCATATCCCGTGCAACTTCTTCGTCGAGTTTCTTCGGCAGTACGCGTACATAAATGTGTTCGGCTTTTTGTTCGGCGGGCAGGTTGGCAAATTTGCGCTCGTACAAATAAATCTGTGCAAGAACCTGATTGGCGAAAGAGCCATCCATAATGCGCGATGGGTGACCAGTCGCGTTGCCCAGGTTTACCAAGCGGCCTTCAGACAAAATAATCAAATGATTGTTAGTGGCTTTATCGCGATACACTTTGTGTACTTGCGGTTTAACTTCTTCCCACTCCCAATTTTTGCGCATGAACGCGGTATCAATTTCGCTATCGAAGTGACCGATGTTACACACCACCGCGCCATTCTTTAATGCGCGCAGCATGGAGGAGTCGCACACATTGACGTTACCGGTGGTGGTAACTACCAAATCAGTGGTGCCCAGTACAATGTGATTGATGTCTTCAAATTTGCCGGTGTTGATACCGTTGTTGTACGGCGATACCACTTCAAAGCCATCCATACAGGCTTGCATTGCACAGATAGGATCAATCTCGGTGACTTTAACAATCATTCCTTCCTGACGCAGTGAAGCGGCAGAACCTTTACCCACATCGCCGTAACCAATGACCAGTGCTTTTTTACCAGCGAGTAAGTGGTCGGTGCCGCGTTTGATTGCATCGTTCAAGCTGTGACGACAACCGTATTTGTTGTCGTTTTTACTTTTGGTTACTGCATCGTTTACGTTGATCGCAGGAACTTTCAAGGTGCCTTTTTTCAGCATCTCTACCAGACGGTGTACACCAGTGGTGGTTTCTTCCGAAATACCGTGGATTATGTCGAGCATGTGCGGATATTTCTCGTGCACGATTTGGGTTACATCCCCGCCATCGTCGAGAATCATATTCGCATTCCAGACTTTGCCATCTTTGTTGATGGTTTGCTCGATACACCACCAGAATTCTTCTTCGGTTTCGCCTTTCCAGGCAAATACGGGAATACCAGCCGCGGCGATAGCGGCTGCAGCGTGATCCTGCGTGGAGAAAATATTGCACGATGACCAGCGCACTTCTGCACCGAGATCCACCAGGGTTTCAATCAACACGGCGGTCTGGATAGTCATGTGGATACAGCCGATAATTTTTGCATCGGCCAGTGGCTTGCTGCTTTTGTATTTGCGACGTAGCGCCATCAGCGCCGGCATTTCACCTTCAGCGATTTCAATTTCTTTGCGGCCCCAGTGGGCATCTTTTGCAAATTCTTCCGGGGTTCTGGCGGCAACTTTATAGTCGGTGAAGCTCATAAGTAATTCCTGTGTGGTTTTCCACTGGTGTGAATTTAAAAATAATTTCTTACAGGTATTTTTTCAGCGTCTCGACTTTATCGGTACGCTCCCAAGTAAAGGCAGTAAAGGTTTTTGATTTCTTCTCGCCATTTTCGGTGTATTGGTAAGTGTGTTCAAACGGTTCGCGACCAAAGTGGCCGTAAGAAGCCGTTAATTGATACATCGGGTGCAGCAAGTCGAGCTGTTTTTGAATCGCGTAAGGGCGCAAATCAAATTCTTTGCGCACAACGTTCGCTAACTCTTTATCGTTTAATTTTCCGGTGCCAAAACTATTCACAGAAATAGAGGTGGGTTCTGCTACACCAATGGCGTAACTCACTTGAATTTCACAGCGATCAGCGAGGCCTGCCGCCACAATATTTTTCGCTACATAACGGCCCATGTACGCCGCAGAACGGTCAACTTTTGATGGGTCTTTACCAGAGAAGGCACCGCCACCATGACGTGCCATACCGCCGTAGGTATCTACAATAATTTTGCGACCGGTTAAGCCACAGTCACCTACTGGACCACCAATCACAAAGTTGCCGGTCGGGTTAATGTGATACAGGGTACCTTCATGCAACCACTCTTTTGGCAATACTGGCTTAATAATATTTTCCAGTACCGCTTCGCGTAGATCTTCCAGGCTGATGCTTGGGCTGTGTTGAGTTGATAAAACCACAGCATCAATTTTTGGCGTTGCACCTTCCCAGTTGATGGTCACTTGTGATTTTGCATCGGGGCGCAACCAGGGCAAGGTGCCGTTGCGGCGCAATTCCGATTGGCGTTTACACAACAAATGTGCGTAGTACACAGGTGCTGGCATCAGGTTGGGGGTTTCATTGGTGGCATAGCCAAACATTAAACCCTGGTCGCCTGCGCCTTGGTCTTCAGGTTTTGCGCGATCAACACCTTGGTTAATATCCACCGATTGTTTACCAATCGCGTTTAATACTGCACAGGTGGCACCATCAAAACCTACATCAGAGCTGTTATAGCCGATACCGGTAATTACATCGCGTACTATGTCTTCAAGGTCGACGTAACAGGAGGTGGTCAGTTCGCCGGCGATGACTGCCATACCGGTTTTTACCAAGGTTTCTACCGCAACGCGGGCGTGTGGATCGCGCGCTAAAATTGCATCGAGCACGGCATCAGAAATCTGATCGGCCATTTTGTCGGGGTGACCTTCAGATACTGACTCAGATGTAAAGACGGAATATTCGGACATAGTTTTTTCCTTCACATAATATCGAAAATAAGAAATCTGGTAGCCCGTATGGAGTGAAACGTAATACGGGGTTGTTATTCACGGTCATCATAGTTCCCGTATTTCGTTGCACTCCATACGGGCTACGTAATTTAATTCTAAAAATTCGTTGGTTTAAAAAATTGCCGCAACTGGATTTGAAAACCGTTGCGCAGTGCAAAATAAACACTCTGGCCTTCTTCCAGCCTGGCTGCCTTGGCCCAGCGCGAAAAGTCCTGCGGGTCAAAGCCTTGCCATAAATCGCCACAGGCCTCGCGCGCCCAATCCTGTTCGTGGCGACACAAATCGCAAATCAGTAAGGCACCGCCCGGAGCGAGTGCATTGCTTAAGTCGTGAAAAATATCGGCGGGCGATGGCGTGTGGTGCAGCACCATATTTACCAAAATGCAATCGGCCAATACTTTGTTGGCCGGCAAACTTTGGGTGTCGCCGTGAATAAATTCGATATTGCGCAGATTATTTTCACGCGCGAAACTTTTTGCTTTGTCGAGCATGTTGGCAGCGTTATCCAGCGCAATAACCTGATTAAATTGCTGCGCCAACACGGCTAAAAATTCGCCTTCGCCGGGGCCGACTTCCAATGCGAGTTTTTTATCGCGCAGCGCAGTATTGTTTAATAATTGCGTCATCTGCTCGGCGTATACCGGGTAGCTGGCGATCAAATCCTGTTGCGCACGAAATTTATCCGCGTTCTCGCTAAAAAATTGTTGTGCGGCCTGGCTGCGTTCCTGCTGCAGTTCGATAATCGGCGCGCGCAAGTGTTCGGCGATGGGAAGCAGGTCCAGGCTCGCAAATAATTGTTGTTGCAGCGCGGCGAAGGGGTGGTCCGGCGCTAAATAGGCGCGGCGATAAAAGATCGAATTAGCTTCGCGGCGCGAACTCAACAAGCCGGCATTGGCCAACACCTTTAAATGGTGGCTCATGCCCGATTGCTTGATCGAAAAAATCCGACATAACTCCAGCACCCCGTAGGAGTCCTGGCTGAGCACGCGCAAAATCTCCAGCCGCAGAGGGTCACCCGCCGCCTTGAGCAGGTTGGCGAGGGGACTGAGCGGCGTTTCCAGCTCAACCATATCGGTCAGCACTGGCAGCTCGTCGGGGTTATTGGACAGGGATTGGTTCATTCTTTGATCGATCAGCGGAAATTGCTGTGCAGTCTAGCAGTCGGAAAAACCTATATCAAAATATTTTGATATAGGTTTTAGGCTTTTTTGTACTCAAGAATCAGGTTCTTGCCAGTTTTTGCGATTAATTCTGCCAATGGGGCAGGTTATTTCTTTACGGCTGGCGCGCGCTGGGTGAAAATGCCTGCCCATTTTGTCTGTGGCTTTCAGGTTCTGGTGAAGGCCACACCCAGCGAACGGCGGCTGGAACCCAACGACATCAAAGCCCATCAGAGGCCTGTAAATAAGTGGCGTTTGCCCAATAGTGCTTTGCAACCCCAGGGTGCCCTGACCGCGCAGACGGCAGTGACGCGCCCAACTACAACAGCAATCAACTTTATTTAAGGAGCCTTGAGTTTCATGCCAACTCGTCAACACCTTGCCAATGCGATTCGCGTTCTCTCTATGGATGCGGTTCAGAAAGCCAACTCAGGCCACCCGGGCGCCCCAATGGGCATGGCGGATATCGCCGAAGTTCTGTGGAACGATTTCTTACAACA
>JAGKWY010000063.1 GCA_021151625.1 Gammaproteobacteria bacterium
ATCCTGCTAAGCTTGCTGGCTATTGAAGGTGCGGATCTGAGCTGTCGCAGTTTTCATCCGTCACTGCCCTCCTGATGTAATAACAAGATAATGGCAAAGTGAGATAAGCATGTCAGAAGTACACCTGTATCCGGTCCCTGAAGGTTTCAAAAAGAACGCCGCCATTGATCTGGCTCGTTACCAATCCATGTATGAGCAATCGGTCAATTCACCCGACACTTTCTGGGCTGAGCAGGCTAAAACTTTCCTGACCTGGCAACAGCCTTGGTCGCAGGTGACTAAAAGCGATCTGAAAAAGGGTGAAGTTTCCTGGTTTGTTGGTGGAAAACTCAATGTCAGTGTGAATTGTATTGATCGCCACCTGCCGGCGCGTGCCAACCAAACTGCCATTATCTGGGAGGGTGATGATCCTTCCGAAGACCAATTCATTACCTATCAGGAATTGCACGATCAGGTGTGTCGCCTGGCCAATGCCCTGCGCGAGCGCGGCGTGAAAAAAGGTGATCGTGTTTGTATCTATATGCCGATGATTCCGGAAGCGGCCTATGCAATGCTTGCTTGTACCCGTATCGGTGCGATTCACTCCATCGTGTTTGGTGGCTTCTCACCGGAGGCGCTCAAAGATCGTATCCTTGATGCCGACTGCCAGGTGGTTATCACCTCCGATGAAGGTTTGCGCGGCGGTAAGCGTGTTCCCTTGAAAAAGAATGCAGACGTTGCCCTGGCGCAGTGCCCGAATGTTCATACCTGTATAGTGGTAAAGCGCACCGGTGGTGATATCGCCTGGAATGAACGGCGCGATTTCTGGTACGAGGATCTTGTTGAGCGTCAGGCGAATGATGCTGAGCCGGAATATATGGATTCTGAAGATCCATTGTTCATCCTTTACACCTCCGGTTCTACCGGCAAACCTAAAGGCGTGCTGCACACTACCGGCGGTTATTTGCTGCAAGCGGCCATGACCCACAAGTACGTGTTTGATTATCAGGAAGGCGATGTTTACTGGTGTACGGCAGACGTGGGTTGGGTAACCGGCCACAGCTATATCGTTTACGGCCCGTTAACCAACGGCGCAACTACATTGATGTTTGAAGGTGTTCCAACTTATCCGGATGCTTCGCGTTGCTGGCAGGTGATCGACAAGCACGGTGTTAACAGTTTCTACACTGCCCCAACCGCTATTCGCGCCCTGATGGGGGCGGGCAATGACTTCGTGACCAAAACCTCGCGCGCCAGTTTGAAAATTCTCGGCAGCGTGGGCGAACCAATTAACCCGGAGGCTTGGGAATGGTACTACCGCGTTATCGGCGACAGCCGCTGTCCGATTATGGATACCTGGTGGCAAACCGAAACCGGCGCGCACATGCTGACACCATTACCTGGCGCAATTGATCTGAAGCCGGGTTCTGCAACTGTTCCTTTCTTCGGCGTACAGCCGGTATTACTGGATGCTGAAGGCAAAGAAATTATCGGTGCTGGTGAGGGTAACCTCTGCATTAAAGCTGCATGGCCAAGCCAGATTCGTACTGTATTTGGTGATCATCAACGTTGCATCGATACCTATTACAGCACCTATCCCGGTTATTACTTCACCGGCGACGGTGCGCGTCGCGATGCCGATGGTTACTACTGGATTACTGGTCGCGTGGATGACGTAATAAACGTGTCCGGTCACCGCATGGGCACTGCAGAAGTTGAAAGCGCCCTGGTGCTGCACGATAAGGTTGCTGAAGCCGCCGTGGTGGGCTATCCGCACGACATCAAAGGCCAGGGTATTTATGCTTATGTAACCTTGATGGCGGGTGAGCAACCCAGCGATGAATTGAAAAAAGAATTGCTGGCGTTAGTGGTAAAAGAAATCGGCGCAATTGCGCGTCCCGATGTAATCCAGTGGGCGCCCGGCTTGCCAAAAACCCGCTCGGGAAAAATCATGCGTCGCATCCTGCGTAAAATCGCGGCCAATGAACTGGATTCGTTGGGTGATACGTCAACACTTGCTGATCCGGCGGTGGTGAATGAGCTTATTGCCAATCGCGCCAACCAATAAGTGTGCGAATAAATAATCGCGCAAATAGATAACTGTTTTTCAAATTGTGTAACGCAAAAGGCCGCCTCATAAGGGCGGCCTTTTGTTTTGTGTGGCGAGTGATTATTTCTTTTCGGGAGTTGGCGCTTGCTTGGCTGCAATATCTCTTGCTGAGCAATCGACTTTTTCGGGGGTGTTGTCATCCAGCATTTTGGCCATCGCTTTCACGCGCACAATGTTGTTATAAAAATCGGAAATGATCAGCGTATTGGCGCTGTCCATCGCAGTTAAGTGACCGTATTGTGGAACCAATGGTCTCAGTGTTGCAAGGGCGCTTCCTGCGCATGCTTTTTCAAGTTTTATGGAGTCAGTTACATATTCATCATCGAAGTATTTTTTACCTTTTTCGACGGTTGGTATCGCAAGCCAACGTGCGTCGCGTGCGAGAACTATTTGAATGTAACTGCTGGATTTGTAAGCGGTGATGCCATTAACTTTTAATTGGCCTAGCAGTTGTCCGTAATCCAGAGGTCTATCTGTGATATTGACTGTAATAGGGAGGTCCGCAAGATCTTGGCCAACTAATATTTGTGTTTTTAAATCTTTTTCAGCATGCCGCGCAAACTCTGCCAGGGTCATGTTGTTATCTTTTTTGGATAATAGTGCGTTTGTTGGCGCATTGGTCTTTGTTTCTGGTTGTGCCAGTGATGCAGCTGCAAAGGCGCTAAATATCAAGCTAAATATCAGTGATTTCTTCAGTGTCATGGTGGTAAATTCCTTAATCATTATTAGTCGGTTTTTAAGTTCACGGTGATTTTCCAAAATTCCCAGGCTGTGCGTTAGCCGGGGGGCTTTTGAAGAGAGTTGGCTGACATTGATTAGTGTCAATCCATAATTGTTTCTGTCCTGTTGAGGAAGCAGCGCTAGCACTTTTGCATCGCATGCCATTTCCATATCTGCCTTCATTCGTTTATTGGCATACCAAACCAATGGATTAAACCAATGCAGTAGCGTTACCCAATAGGCAAGCCAATTCCATAAAATATCGCGACGCTGTATATGACCCAATTCGTGCAGTAATACATGAGTTAATTGTGTTTTCGTCAGTTGTTGTTCAATGTTGGCAGGTAAGATGATAACGGGCTTAAATAATCCGAAGGTAAGCGGGCTTTGTATTTGGGCAGAATAAAGCAGTGGGGTTACGCTGTTTAGCATCCATTTGCTTTTGCAATCGAGCAATAGTTTTTCTTGCTCTCTATTCGCTGGAGTTGCAGTTTTTTGAATCTGCGTAAAGCGTCGCATTTGCCATAAAGTAAGTGCAGATAAACAAAAAAATACTCCAATCCATATACAACTGATTAGTGAGTAAATATTGATGCTCGGTTTAGCACTTTCAACTGTTTGTTTATTGTTACTTGGAGATGTAACCGGCATATGGGGTGAGCTGGTTTCCGGTGTGATACTTATTTGTTGTGATGTGCGTGAATTGACATTTTGTTGCACCAGAAAATCACCTGAGTAATTATCGAAAGGCAGTTCCCAGCCAAACGGAATGCTCAAACAGATAAAAACACTTAGCCATAAACTGTGGCGCGCACTTGCCGATAAAAATTTTTTAAACCCATGCTGCACCAATACAATTGCAATAATTAGCGGTACGCTTTTGAGTGACGCAATTAACAGCCAGCTGGTAAAGGAATTCAGCTCTGCAATAGATGATTCCATTACTTTTCTCCCTGTGTTTGGTTATCTTGCGTGTGGCTGTCTTGCAACAGCGCAATCAACGCTTTCTTTTCAGCTTCACTCAGTTTTTGCTTGCGCGTGAAATGGGCGATCATGGGGGTTAGAGCCCCATCAAACACGCGCTGCATAAATGATTGGGTCGCACGGGATTCGCAGTATTCCCGGTCATGCACGGGCGTGAAGATCTGGATTCCATCGATTACCTCGTATTTAACAGCCTCCTTTTTTTGCAAGCGGATCAGCATGGTGCGTACAGTTTTGGGGTGCCATTGCGGTGTGAGTTCTGCTATCTGGTTGGCGCTGGCGGGGGTGTTATCCCAAAGTACTTTCATCAAATCCCATTCGCCGTCGGAGAGTTGTAGATCATCTGTATCCATAGCTATCTCGGTATTGTTGTTGGAGAACTTTTTCGGATTACACTTGTAATCCATTTTTAGATTACAAGTGTAATCTCTGGTTTGCAAGTGTTTTGTGGTGGTGGGTGAATTTGATTACAATTCCGTTTCCAGTGAATTCTGGTTGTCGATTCTCCCCTGCAAGGCGTTGTTGCTATGTCCAAAACTCCCGATTCCGATTTTTTCCTCCAGCAAATGAAAGGGGTAAAGCCGATCAAGGTGGAGGAAAAGGTGGTGCTTGCTAATCCCCAGCAGGATAAGGCCAGCATAGAAACCCGCCGCAAAGCAGCGACAGCGGAATTAGCAAAAGATAAAAACTTCCTCTCCGGTGAATACATAGAGCCGGTGGATCCGTTAGCGATTATCGAGTTCAAGCGCGATGGGGTGCAAAACGGCGTTTATCGCAATCTGCGCTTGGGGAAATACCAAATCGATGCACGCCTGGATTTGCACCATATGACTATCGATCAGGCGCGCAACGCGGTGTTCCAATTTATTAAGGATTGCATGGGGAACGATATTCGCTGCGCGCTTATCACCCACGGCAAAGGTGAGGGGCGCAGCCTGCCGGCGCAGATCAAAAGTTGCATTGCCCATTGGTTGCCACAGTTCCCCGAAATCCTCGCCTTCCATTCCGCCCAAAAGCAACACGGCTGGGTCGGCGCTACCTATGTGCTTCTGCGTAAAAGCGATAAGAAAAAGCTGGAGACCTGGGAGTTGCACAACAAGCGTTAAGTGGTCTATCTATTTGTTGTGATGAATGGCGCATTTTATTCGGTTCGGGCAAAATCTCCGCCCCTCATTGATCCGCGGGGGGATTACCTTTTGGAATGGAGATTTTATGAATAAGCAATGGTTGTTGGCTTCCTTGTTGGGCTTGGCCCCTTTGCCGGCATTGGCGTCGGCTTTTTATGTAGCTGTTGATGCTGCTCATACGGGCTTTGATGTTGATGCTACCGATGATTACGATGGTATCAACGAGTCAAGTAATGGGTACGGTTTAGGGATTGGTTTCAGGTTTAATCGTGTGCTTTCGCTGGAAATTACCGAGCGTGATTTGGGTGATCTATCGTGAAGAATATTCTGGCGATGGTTATTACAGCGAAAGTTACAAAGAATCAGTTGTTGCTTTGCAGCCAACGTTATTAATTAATATTCCGATCAAATCAGCAGGAATCTACACTCGAATTGGTTTTGCGCATTTGTATTCCAAGCGTGATTACAGCTATGAAGAGGTTTGGAGTGAGGGCTCTGACTCTTACTCGGAGTCAGATGATGAATTCAAGACCAAGGCTGTGGTTGGTGTTGGTTTTAAATATGACATCACAACCTCATTCACGGTGCGCACTGAATACACTCAATATTCTGAATGGGATGATCTGATTATTTCCTATGCCTCTCTTGGTGCAACCTACCGTTTTTAATTGATATCCATTCCTGGCTTGTCGCTTAGATTCTTTTCTAATTGATTGCTCCTAAAAACCCGCCTTTTGATTATCAAAAGGCGGGTTTTGTCTTTAGGGGTATTGATAAGTGTCTGTTTGGTCGGCATTTTTCCATTTTCCAGCCTTTTTAGGTTTATTACATGTAATATTTGATTTGTTACATGTGATGTCTTAATGTAGGCCTCATGCAGAAAAAATCATCAGCACATTACCAGCGCGAATACCGCAACCGGCTCAGGGAGCAAGGGTTCGTGAAAAAAGAGGTGTGGATTCTCCCGGAGAATCGATGCGCTGGGCAAGGCAGAGTTGTTTGCCAGCAAGCGGGCGGAAATCGAGTTAATTGAAGGTGTGGCGCCAGCGCTGCATATCACTATGTATGAATACGGCGATCTGCCGTTGTTCGTCACTGTATCGGGCGAGCAGATCGTGGTGGAGGCAACCCTCTGGTCTTTGTCAGAGGTTACTGATGCGGCGTTGTTTAACGAGACTGTGTTGCGTACGCACAAATACTTTCCGCTCTCGACCATTAGTCTGGACAAGATCGATGGCGATGACAGCTACCACATGTTTGGTGCGTTGAGTTCTGCTTCCAGCTTGCAAGATGTGGTATTTGAAATTGAAATTCTGGCTTCCAATGTAATTCAGGCAACTGAAGCCTATGCTGACTTTTTAATTAAGTAATGATTTATAAATTGGAGATATTAACGAGGTAAAACCTATGAATATCTGGTCGAAAATGATTACCGCGCTGCGCGGTGGTGTGAATGAAGCGGGTGAAGCGATTGTTGATAGTCAGGCACTGCGTATTCTGGATCAGGAAGTGCGCGATGCCGGCGAGGAATTAAAGCGTTCCAAAGATAGTCTTGCCGAAATTATGGCGCGACAAAAACTCGCTGAAGAAAAATGCAAGCAATTACAAAAAAATATTGATGACCACGAAGGCTACGCAAGCAAGGCGCTGGAAAAGGGTGATGAAAAACTTGCGTTGGAGGTAGCTGAGCGCATTGCAGAATTTGAAAATGGTCTGGTCTCTGAAAAAGAAGCCTCAGAAGGTTTTGCGCAAAGTGTTACCAAGTTGCGTGCGGCCATTGATCAGGCTGAAAAAAATATCAAACGCCTGAAACAGCAAGTGGATACGGTAAAAGCCACTGAAAACGTACAACGCGCGCAAGCAGCAGTTGCGGAGCGCCACAGCGGTTCTGATTCAAAAATGCGCACAGCAATGGAATCGCTGGAGCGAATTAAAGAGCGTCAGGCGTTAAAGGATGCGCAGTTTAAAGCGGCGGATGAAATGGCTAAAACCAGTGGTGACGATTCGCTCAAGGCAAAACTGGAAGCGGCGGGTATAACCACTAATGGCCCATCTGCAGAAGATATTCTCGCGCGGATCAAAAACAAAAAAGCGCCGGAATAACAGTGCCGGGATTGGCATTGTTTGCGGCAGAAAGTTATCAGCAAAAAGCAAAAGGCAATAACACATGAATGAATTTTTGCTAACTATATTCAGCTTTCCTACGGTGATCTACACCGCAGTGCTGGGCGTTGCACTGCTCTATTGGCTGTGCGCTGCCTTTGGCTTGCTGGAGCTGGAAATTCTGGATGCGCACCTGCCTGATGTGGATGGGCAGTTGCACGCCCATGCTGAGCATAGTTTTGCTGAAACCTTCGCCGGAATTTTATTGCGCCTGGGGTTAAACGGTGTGCCGGTAACTATTGTGATAAGCCTTATCGCGCTGGTCGGTTGGTTTATCAGCTACTACCTGAGTTATTTCGAGCTGGTGTTGTTAGGTTATGGCTGGGTGAGGTTTGTAGTGGGTATTCCGATCCTGATTTTTTCGCTGTATTTGGCGGTGTTAATTACAGCGCAGCTAATCAAGCCTATCCGTAAATTTTTTGAAAAAGCTGAGC
The DNA here is from genome assembly GCA_021151625.1 of Gammaproteobacteria bacterium. Lineage (GTDB taxonomy): Bacteria > Pseudomonadota > Gammaproteobacteria > Pseudomonadales > Cellvibrionaceae > Cellvibrio. Next base: position 7,518 of record JAGKWY010000063.1, read on the forward strand.
AATATGTTGAAAAGAAAATTCTCGGTCAAACCGCTATTGTCAGATCATCAAAAGTAGATTCCACCTTTGGAGAGGCGAATTTTGATGATGGTGGTGCTGGTTTGATTGTAAAAGTTCGTGCAATTGGTGATCAGCAATTTGTACGTGGTGATCGTGTGGTGTTGCTGGAGTATCGTACAGAGCAGCATGTATATAACGTAATTTCGGAAGCAGAATTTCTGGGTAAGACCAGCGAGTAATTGTTAACTATTAAAGGGTAAAAGGAGCATAAGAATGTTTGAAGTTGCTATGGCTGCACCGGCAGTGTCTATCACCATTTTGGTGTTTGTGATACTAATCGGATTTGCTGGTATCTTGAATGCTTTCTATTACAAGGTAGCACAGGGGACTGCGTTAATAGTGAATGACACTACATCAACCCCCAAGGTTCATTTTACCGGTGCGTTGGTATGGCCAATTATTCACAAGAAAGAGCTAATGAATATTTCGCTGATAACTCTGGAAGTGGATCGTCGCGGTCGTGATGGATTGATCTGTAAAGATAATTTGCGTGCAGATATTTCAGTTGCCTTCTATTTGCGTGTTAATGAAACCCCGCATGACGTATTGCGTGTGGCTAAAGCTATTGGTGCAGAACGAGCATCAGACCGTGAGGCTGTGGAGTTGCTTTTCGCTGCAAAGTTTTCAGAGGCTTTGAAAACAGTCGGTAAGCAAATTGAATTTATCCAGCTGTTTGAGAATCGCATGGAATTTCGCGAAAAAATTATTCAGGTGATCGGCGATGATCTGAATGGTTATGTGCTGGAAGATGTAGCCATCGACTATATCGAGCAAACGCCCAAAGCATCGCTTGATCCAAATAATATTCTTGATGCAGAGGGTATCAAGAAAATTACCGAATTGACGGCCGCACAAAACGTGCGTACCAATATTCTTGAGCGTGATGAAGAATTGGCGATCAAGAAAAAGAATGTAGAGACTACAGAAGCAATGCTGGCACTGGAGCGTCAGCAGGCGGATGCGGAAGCGCGCCAAAAACGCGAGATAGCCTCTATCCAGGCGCGCGAAGAAGCCGAAACCAAAAAAGTGCAGGAAGAAGAGCGCCGCAAATATGAACAAACTGCCATTCAGGTTGCGCAGGACTTGTCCGTACAAACGGAAAACCAGAAGCGTGAAATTGAAGTGGCCGAGCAAAATCGTCTGCGTGCGGTAGCTATCGAGCAGGAAAAAGTAACCCGTGCGCGCGAGCTGGAAATTGTTGCGCGCAAGCGCGAAGTAGAGCTGCAAACCATTGAAGCGGAAAAAGCGATTGAATTGCAGAAGAAAGAAATCGCCAATGTGATTCGCGAGCGCGTAGTGGTTGATAAAACCGTTGCCATCGAAGAAGAGCGCATTAAAGAAGTGCGCGAAGTTTCTGATGCGGATCGCAAGAAGCAAGTGCAGGTATTGGCAGCAGAAGCCGCTGCGGAAGAAGAAAAAGTTAAGCAAGTGAAGGCGGCAGAAGCAGAAGAGCAATCAGCCAAACACAAGGCCAGCGAAATTATGACCATGGCGCAAGCCAAACTGGAAGCTTCAGCAAAAGAAGCGGAAGCCATGAAAAAACTGGCCGAAGGTATTCAGGCAGAGCGTGCTGCGCCCGGCTTGGCCGATGCCAAAGTACAGGAAGCTAAAGCAACTGCACTGGAAAAAGAAGGTGTGGCTGAAGCGAGCGTAATTCGTGCGAAAGGTACTGCCAATGCCGAAGCTGGTAAGGCGGAAGCGGAAGTGATTAGTGCAAAAGGCCATGCAGAAGCAGATGTGATTGCCACTAAAGGCACTTCTGAAGCGACGGCGAAAAAAGAGGTTGGTTTGGCTGGTGCCGATGTAACGCGCGAACAATTCAAAGCGGAAGCCGACGGTTTGACCGAGAAGTTTGAAGCCATGAATGCGATGAGTGAAAGCGCGCGCTCACACGAAGAGTTCCGTATGGGCCTGGAAACTTCGCTCAAAGAAACTCTGGCCAGCATTGCAGCGGGCAAAGAAATCGCCAAAGAAAATGCGGAAATCCTGGCAATTGCCTTGCAGAAAGCGCATATCGATATCGTGGGTGGCGAAGCGCAATTCTTCGATAATTTCGCCAAGTCCTTATCGATTGGTAAAGCCATTGATGGCCTTGCCGGCAAGAGTGGTGTAATTCAGGCGGTGTTGGATCGCTTTGTAACTAAGCCTGCAGTGGCAGCACCAGCGGCAAAAGAAAAAGCGGAAGATGTAGAGGTTGTTGGTTAATCCGGCAGTTTGCTCTATTCACTTGACCCCACCCTAACCCTCCCCTTACCAGGGGAGGGGACAGTGCGTCTCCAAATTGCAGTGTCGCTCGCTGGATTAATTCTGTTGGAGTTTAGTCGGGGAGTAGAACTCCCCTTTTAGGTGGGGCGCGTAGTGGGGGGGTCGTCTTGGTTGAAGGTAAAAAGGAAAAATCCATGTCGCAAAATACCGACGCCGCTGCAGAAAATATTGTTGATAAGGCCGTTGCTGAAGGCGGCGCCTATGAAATTATTCGCAAGCGTTTGCTGGATCAAGGGCAGCAGCTCAACCAAAAGGTGCGCGAGCTCAATGATGCGCGCCTCGCCGAGTTTGGCAGTTCCGCCATGGTTGCAACGGCGCGTGTGCGGGTGCGCACGGAAAATAACTGTATCCCACGCGATATAGTGCAGGTAGGTGATTACCTGCTGTTTGGCTACAACGTCTTTCTGGGGTTAAAAAAAGAAACCAAAGTCGAAGACGTTTTTTCCCTGTTCATTAAAAAAGATACCGAGTCCGGCGTTGATCTGGAACAGGTTGCCTTTGCTGGTACTTTTTTGGCGGAACAAGGTTTCGTTAATGATTTTGAAGAGCTTTATCGCTACTACAAAGACACGCGCATCGTTGAGTTAACGATTAACAACGGTAAATTATTAGCCGGCTTCCAGATTGGCGAACGCCTGGACGATATTCGTGTCTTCAGCTGGTCGCTATCACCCGATGGCAAAAACGTAAAGTACATTGATAATCGCGGCGAGCGCGATATCCAGTTGCCACCGGCATTTGATTTTGAATGGGTTTCGGCAACCCGTGAAAACGCCGTGCATGGTCGTCACCCACATTTAAATATTCTCGACAAGGTGTTTGTTGAAACTGTCGGCGGCGACCTCACTATCAAAATTGAAAACAACACTGAAGATGGTTTGGGTATTTATCGCGAAACAGTAGAGGATAAAACCCAATCGCTGGATGACGCCAGTGTGTTCTATGCGGCCGTGGGTAATTTAATCCTGCTAAAAATCCGCCCCTATCGCGAGGAGCAATTTCGTCACCTGATTTATAACACGCTGACGCAAAGTGTATTGCGCATCGATAAAATCGGTCAAAGCTGTGTGCAGTTGCCGGAAAATCACGGCATTATTTTCCCTGGCGGCTACTACCTCAATACTGGCGAATACAAAACCTTTGAAGAAGACAACAGCGCATTCCGCTTCAAGCGCATGATTCGCTCACCTAATGGCGAAGATGTGCTCTATGTTTTCTACGAGCCAGCCATAGGTATGGTGTCACTGCTTGCTTACAACATTATTGAAAAGAAATTGCAGAATCCGATTTTCGGCAGTGGCTATGCGCTGGCGGATAATGGTGAAATTGTTATTTTTTCTGCTGAAGCCGAACCTACGCGCGTGCACCCCATGCAAATCTGGGAAACACCTTATGTGAGTGCAGAATTTGCCAGCAAGGTGCCGGCGCGACAGAATTTTTATGGGCGTATTGGCAATAACGAATTAGTGCGTGGTATTTCCGATTTTTATAGCATTGGCCGCATTATCAATAACCAGGCGGTATCAGTAAGGCTCTATGAAGAGATGAGTCTTGCTGCGCGCAAAGTATTTGATACCTTTTATTGGCTGGGCGAAAACGAAGTGCAGGCAATTGCCAGTGTGCTGAAAGATATTTCCGCCACCGCTGAATTGGTGATCGACGAATTTGAAAAAGTAGAGTCTATTCGCCAACAATCGGCTAAAGCCATGCAAGAGGCGGAGCAAGCGCAGGCGGAAATTTTGCGTTCACTACAGCCAGAGAACTGGGCTTCTGCTGAAGAATATGTGGATGCATTAAGCCGCTTGCGCAAGCAGCGCGGTCAGTTGGCGACCATCAAAGAATACCGCTATATCGACCAAACGCGTATTGCTCAGCTTGATCAGCAACTGTTGGATTCCAATACTAGTCTAAGTGAGCAGACGGTTGCTTTTCTGGCGGATGAAAAATCGCTCACACCTTATCTAACCAAATTGGATGAATTAAATCTCCAGATTGAAAAAGTAGAAACTACTGCCGCCATTGCACCGGTTATTGAAACTATTGAAAAAACTGCTTCAGGCCTGGATTTATTGTCAGAGCTAATGGCGACCCTGAAAGTGGATGATGCCACCTTGCGTACGCGCATTGTGGATTCTATTTCTGAAGTCTATGCCAAGCTTAACCAAAGCCGCGCTAACGCCAAGCACAAGCAAAAGAATTTTGGTTCGGCGGAAGCGGTTGCGCAGTTCGGTGCGCAATTTAAATTGTTCTCGCAAAGTATTGCCCATGCATTGGGGCTTGCGACTACGCCGGAAAAGTGTGATGAACAGCTTTCCAAATCGCTGGTGAGGTTAGAGGAGCTGGAAGGGCAATTTAGCGAATACGATCAATTCCTCGCGGATATTATGGCCAAGCGCGAAGAGTTGTACGAAAGCTTCCAGGAACACAAGCAGCGCTTGCTGGATGAGCGTCAGAAAAAAGCCCAAAGCATTACTGATGCTGCTGCACGCATTCTCGCCAGCATTGAGAAACGTTCACTGTCCATCAGTGCGCCGGATGAACTCAATACCTACTTTGCATCTGATGCGCTGGTGTTGAAAGTTGCTGATTTAATTGTGCAATTAAAAGCGTTGGATAGCGCGGTAAAAGCCGATGATGTGGATGCGCGCTTTAAAGCAATTAAGGGGCAAGCCCTGCGTGCGCTGCGCGATAAAAGCGATATTTTTGAAGAAGGCGGTAATGTTATCAAACTGGGTAAACACAAGTTCAGTGTTAATACCCAGGAGCTGGATCTAACGATTATTCCGCGCGAAGGTGAATTGAATTTTCATCTGGCAGGTACGGACTATTACGCCCCTGTTGCACAGCAAGAACTATTGGCATTAAAAGATTACTGGTCTATCAGTCTGGAATCCGAAACGGCGCAGGTATATCGCGCAGAATATTTGGCAGCGTTAATTATTGCTGCGGCTGAGCAGCAGAGCGATGGCATTACTCATGATCTGTTGCGTGAGGCCTTAGTTGATGATGAAAAGCTCGCAAAACTGGTGCGCGATTTCAGCTCGGCGCGTTATAAGGAAGGCTATCAAAAAGGTATTCACGATCAGGACGCTGTGCTTTTGTTAAAAGCCCTGGTGCCGGCGCTGGATTCAGTGGACCTGTTGAAGTTTGATCCTTTGGCGCGTGCACTGGCGCAGGTTTTCTGGGCCAATATCAATGAGTTTTCACTCAAATCCAAAAACCAGAAGGCCAACCTTTCGTTTGAAACCTGGACTGATCGCGCGATTTCTGCCAAACAAATGCAGCAGTTATTTGGCAGCCTGGATGCGGTGAAATTATTGGTGGATGAAATAGCAGAAACCCTGCGTGAATTTACCGAGTTGCATCCGCTGGTGGTGAGCGCATTGGATATTCGCCGCGCGGCAGAATATTTGGTGGAAGAACTTGCGCGTGAGCGCACAGAATTTATTACCAGCAAATATGCGGTGACTTTAGTTAATGCATTTAAACAGTCACTCGATGATAAAAGCTGGCGCCATTACCAGGACGTATTAGCCAAAATGCAGGGCTGGCCGGCGGAGCGCTGGAACTTAACCGCTGCCTGGTTACAAGCGCTGATTAAAGATCAGCAGCTGGGCCACTTGCAGCGCTATATTCCCGAGGCGGTGGCGGTATTAAAAACTGATCAGCGGCTGGATCGTCGCTATACCGAAGTGGAACTGGAATTAAAAGTTTCCGGATTACTCGGTGAACATTCGCGCATTCAGGATCGCACATTGGCATTTGCGGTAGATGAATTTGTGCAGCGGCTGGCCCATCATCGCCTGGAGGTGGTGCCGCAATACCAACGTTATTTGCAAGTGCGCCAACAAATTATCGAACAAGAGCGCTACAGCTTACGCTTGAATGAGTTCAAGGCAAAACCGCTGAGTTCTTTTGTGCGTAACCGTTTGATTAACGAATCCTATTTGCCCATTATTGGCGATAACCTTGCCAAACAAATGGGCGCGCTAGGCGCGAATAAACGTACTGATTTAATGGGTATGTTGATGATGATCTCGCCTCCCGGTTACGGTAAAACCACTTTGATGGAATATGTGGCAAATCGTCTGGGTTTGATTTTTATGAAAATCAATTGTCCGTCGCTCGGTCATGATGTGTTGTCGCTTGATCCCGAGCAAGCGCCTAACGCCACGGCGCGACAAGAATTGGTCAAGCTGAATCTGGCATTGGAGATGAGCAATAACGTGATGCTTTATCTCGACGATATTCAGCATACCAATGCAGAATTTTTGCAGAAATTTATTTCGCTGTGTGACGGAACGCGCCGTATTGAAGGTGTGTGGCAGGGTAAAACCAAAACCTATGATATGCGCGGCAAGAAATTCTGTGTGTGCATGGCGGGTAACCCTTACACCGAATCGGGCGAAGCATTCAAAGTACCGGATATGTTAGCCAACCGTGCCGATATTTATAACCTCGGCGATATTCTCGGTGGCATGGAAGAGCAGTTTGCATTGAGTTATATCGAAAACGCCCTGACCTCCAACGCAGTGCTGTCACCATTGGCGCTGCGCGATATGCAGGATGTGTATAAATTTATCGCCATGGCCAAGGGCGAGCAGGTTGCTACCACGGATTTAAGTCATGCTTACTCCGGTGCGGAAGTAAATGAAATTGTTGGTGTATTAAAGAAATTATTTGAAATCCAGAAGGTGATTCTAAAGATCAACCAGCAATATATTGCCTCTGCCGCGCAGGACGATAAATTTCGCGTCGAGCCATCGTTCAAGTTGCAAGGCAGCTATCGCAATATGAACAAGATGACCGAAAAGGTTTCCGCAGTGATGAACGAAACCGAGCTCATGCAAATGATCGCTGACCACTATTTGGGGGAAGCGCAAATGCTGACCACCGGTGCTGAAAGCAATTTGCTTAAGTTGGCTGAATTGCGTGGCAATATTACCGATGAGCAAAAAACGCGTTGGGAGCAGATTAAAAAGGATTTCCTGCGCAACAAAGCCATGGGTGGCGACTCGGCAGATACAGGTCAGAAACTGGTGGTGCAATTGGCCGATGTTGCTGAAGGTGTGCAAAAAATTGCCAGCTTTGCCGGGCATAAGCCAGAGCCTGTTGCTGTGCAAAATACAGATGCGCAGGATTCAGCGGTAGCGCAACTGGTCAGCCAGTCGTTGCAGCGGTTGGAGAAACTCTCTCAACCGGCAGCACCCAAAGTGGAAGTGGTGAATCAGCCATTGCCGGGCTTGGATAAGGTGCTGAGTGTACTGGCACAAACCCTGGAAGGGGCAATTTTACCGCTGGTGCGCAATATGGATAAAAAACTGGATATCGATTTGCGCAACCATGAAAAAATTGAAGAGGTGTCGTTGCAAATAAAAACCTTGCAACAGGAGCTGGCCAGCAATAAAAAGCCCAAGGCTCCGCCTGCATCACCTGAACTGAAATAAAAAAACGGAAAATATATGCGGCGCCTATCCTCAAAATTCCGCTGGCTGTTTTTATTTGCCGGAATTATGGTTGCCGTCCATGTTTTCAATTGGGTATTTAACGGGTGGTTGTATCAGTTTGGTTTGGTGCCTCGCCAACTCGATTCGCTGCCGGGTATCTATATTGCCCCCTTTTTACATGGCAGCCTGATTCATCTGCTTAATAATTTGTTCGGCTTTTTTATCTTCAGCAGTTTGCTATTTGTCCATTCACTGCAGCGCTATTTATGGAGCAGTTTTTTTATTATCACCCTCACCGGAGTACTGGTGTGGTGTTTTGGCCGTAATGCATCGCATATAGGGGCAAGTGGTTGGATTTTCGGTTTGTGGAGTTTAACCATCGCCACTGCTTGGTTTGATCGCCGTTTTATCAATATTTTAATTGCCCTGGCAGTGATCTTTTTCTACGGCGGTATGCTCTGGGGTGTTTTACCTACCGATCCAAGAGTATCTTTTGAATCGCATTTGTTTGGCGCTTTGGCGGGCGTGGTTTGCGCTTTTATGCAATACAGGTTTTTAAAAAATAGACGTTAGGGAGTCATATGCGGCAGCAAGAATTGGAACGATGGCTGGTCGCCAGCTTGGAAGATTTTAAGTTAAGTCAGTCGGAAGCGCTTGAACTGCGTGAAATTTTGCCGCACCTGGCAAATGACGATATTGCCTTTGCGCGCAACAAAGCATTTCAGCTGGCACGCGAACCTATCCAGGTAGGTGGTGATAATGCCGTCGCTACTTTACTGTGGTTGGAGAAATTAAGTAAAACCATCGACAACTTTCGCCAATCGGAAACTTCATCCATTGCGGAAGCCCATTTCAGCCCCGGCGAAGATTGCCGCCGTCAGTTGCTTGATTTATTGGTCAGCGCGCGCGAGTCAATCGCCATCAGCGTCTTCACTATTTCTGATGATCGCCTCTCAGATGCTATCCTTGCAGCTCATAAGCGCGGAGTGAATGTTCGCTTAATTACCGACAATGACAAAGCCCGCGATCAGGGCAGTGATATTTATTACCTGATTGACCTGGGGTTGCCAGTGCGCATGGACGCCAGCGAAAATCATATGCACCACAAGTTTGCGGTGATCGATAAAAAGACCCTGGTTAACGGCAGCTTCAACTGGACTCGCTCAGCAACTGATTTCAATCAGGAAAATATTCTGGTAACTGATGAACCGAAATTGGTCAGCGCTTATCTGGCTGAGTTTGAGAGTTTGTGGCAGGACTTTAAGTAGATTTTTATTGTAGAGGTGCTAAATGGGGTGTTGGGGTGCCGGTCTTTATGAAAATGATGACTCTTGCCAGGCGAGGGATGATTTTATTCACCTTATTAAAAGTGGGCTCTCTGCTGCCGAAGCAACGCAAGATATTCTGGACTCTCATAGCGATCTAATTGGGGATCTTGAAATTGAATTGCCGATAGTATTAGCTTTAGCTGAAACACAATGGAAATACGGGCGTGTAATTGAAGAAACCCGGTTGCGGGCGATTGAGATTATTAACAATGGTGGCGATCTAGAGCTTTGGGAGAGAGATAGTCCTGAGGAAGTTACAAAAAGGAAACGGGTGTTAACACTTTTAAAAAAGAAATTGGAGCAGCCAGCGCCGGAAGAGAAATATGTGCGACCTCTTAGCCTTACCAAGAAAAAAGCGATCAATCTGTTCCCTGAAGGGAAAATTGGCTTTGTTTATTCGGTTGAAGTTGCAGAGGGGCGGTTTTGTCCTTTTATATTAGTTGAGTATGCTAATCCAAGTAGGGATTTTACACCTGTATTTTGTGCATTAGCCTATTTGTTTGGTCTGCAGGATTTTTCGATAGACTCAATTCCCTGTCATTCTGAATATGTTGCAGTTGATACTGGCCTAGGACCGAATAAGTTATTTGCCCATGGCTCGGGTGTTGGCCGTAGCTATTTTAAAACATATAAAGAGGTTGGCCTTGCTCGACACCTTTTTGATAGAGGTAGTGAAGGTTATCCTGTTCATATGACAAGTAGTGCTTTACTGAAAGAGGTGGCGACGAAAAGCCAGTTCATTAAATAACTTAGGGTTAATGGGAAATTAATATGCATTGCAGCAGTTGTAAAAATACTCAATTGGAGCCGCAGGAATTAGAACCGGGTTTGGTGGTGGCCAGTTGTCCGTCTTGCCATGGTGCTTTGGTGTCGTTGATGAACTACCGCTTTTGGGCGGATCGCTATGCAACGGCCAGCGTTGCTCAAACCTCGGCAAATGATGCGGGGATTAGTGAATCTGAATCGGCTCATTCGTGCCCCAAGTGCAGTCGTTTGATGATGAAATATCAAATCGGCCCGCACACTAGCCATAAACTGGATTTATGCAGCGCTTGCGATGAAGCCTGGTTGGATAAGGGCGAATGGCAATTGCTTAAGCAATTAGACTTACAAGGTAAATTACCCAAAATTTTTACCGATGCCTGGCAGCGTAATATTCGCAAACAGCGTCAGGAAATCGCGCTCAATGAGCGCTACGAAAAATTATTGGGTAGTGAGAGCTTTGGCAAAGTCAAAGAATTCAGGGATTGGTTGTTGCAGCAACCCAACAAGGATGCAATTAAACAGTACTTAATTTCACATCAGGAATAACCATTGATTAAACTTTCCATGCAGCGCTTCTATGCGCTGCTGTTTTTGGCCTATAAAGTATAAAAATTTTATCATTTAAGATTAAAACCGTTCCCGCCAAATTACCTACCAGTCACCCCTGCTTTTTATCCATTCAGCAAAAAAATACTCCATTTTTGGTGTCAAAAAACCACTTTTTGGCTGCGTTAGGGCCGATGACAAGAAAATTTATCTACCTAGAATGCCTGATTACCTGCGGATTTCCGGAGGGATACGGAGCCAGCTATGTGAGCAAAGTGGTGCACATTTGTTAATTCTGTATCGAGTTTATTCAGTCCGGTTTTATCGATAACAGCCGGAAACACATAATCCATAACTCAATCAGGTGCACATATGCGAACAACATTGTTACGGCTCCCTGCATTTAAAAAGAATCGTTTGCTCGGGGCTATTTTAGTTTCAGGACTGATTTCCAATTATTGCTATTCGGCAACAGTAACCTTTGATGCAACTATTACTGCCAGGGGAACTGAAACATCTATGGTTGAAAAAACCGTGTGGGGCGATATGCCGACTATCGAACGATTTGAAGGGTGTGCATTAGGCGGAGCATGTGCTCGCCCCAAAAAAACTATTGACTCTCCATCAATCGATATTCCCGCGCAATACAGCGATTGCATCATAGATACCAGCAAGGGCAATCGTGGGCCTGGTCTGAGTGTTCATGTTTCCAGCATGAATTCTCCGGGTGGAGAGGCGTACCAATCCTATACGCTCAACACCACTACACGGCGATTTACTTACGGCGTTACTGTGACCGCCTTGCGCTCTCAGGGCGCCTGGTATCAAGCGTCGTATAATTTTCATTTGAAATGTCCGGGTACTGCTGCGTGGACGCAAACCCAAACCAAATCGTTTACCGCCGACAGTAAAAATGGTTACGGTTTTATTGCGGATTACACTGGCATTGTTGGCAGTGGAACTGGCTCCAATGCAGTTGTGGACGATAATTTATTTGAAGTGAAAATCAGTAATTTAAATCCAGCTAACGCTGATTTTACGGCGGGCATGTTCAAAACAACACCGGCACAGCCAGGCAAAGGCCCTAAATTATTTGCGCATTACCAGCCAACCCACGTAACCAGTCCACAAATGAAATCTGTGACTACTGGCAACAATCTGAACCACGGTAGCGGCGTCACTATTGGCGATATTAACGGCAATGGGATCGAGGATATTTTATTACTCTCCAATGATGAGATGCCTGAAGGTAATGATTTCACCTATCAAATTGGTTGGGATATCGACACCAATTTAAATCCTAAACAATGGAGTCCGCTGAAACGTACCTGGGGTATGGGCTGGGCTGCGCAAGGTACATCTGCTGCACTTTATCGCGCAACAACTGCGGGTGCACCACTTGAAGCTGTGCTGATGACTTATGACAAAAACGATACGGTTACGACTAATGAATTCCGCTATCGCTATGGCGTAATGGATGCAAATGGCGATTTTGCCGAAAGAGGCTCAGTGTTATTGCCGGGCGTTGATAAATATGTGAAAGGTGTCGGTGTTGAACTTTATGATTTGGATAACAGCGGTCGCCCGGAAATTATTTTATCCGCATCACGCGCACAGGCCACTGGCGGCTTGCATTATCGCATTGGCTGGAACGTGGATCCTTTGACTGGTCAAGCGGTATCCTGGACCAATGGTGTTGTAGGCAATTTTGGATTCGCACCGGACTATATCACTGGCGGTGGTGTTGCCGTCGCAAACCTGGATAGAAACCCTGCTGCAGATATTGTTTTCGCGTACATTAATCAGGAGAACTATCAGGCTTACACCATCACCGGTTGGAATTTGCAAGCCAATGGCCAACCGCTGGAGTGGGGCATGCCAGTTCCCACCGGTGTTGTTTTTCCGGATACCACTGCCGATTTGGATGTCGCGATTTATGATATGGATGTAGCGGGAAGAATTGCACAACGTGGGGCATTACCAATCGAAAAATCATTGGTGATTACGGGAACTGATGCGGTTGCAGGAATTGATCCGATTAATGTTGCACTGGTTCGTCACAGCAATTCACGCGATCTAATCGCGAATGGAAATTTTGATACTAATATCGCGAGCTGGTCAGTGTGGGGAGTCAATGGCGTATTTTACGAGCAAGGTAGTTTGTGCGGCAGCAATGGACATGTAGGCGCAAATCCATGGACTGCAGGATTCCAGACACGTGAAGCTATTCCTTTGGAAACCGGCAAAAGCTATAAAGTGCAATTTGATTTGTGGTCGCCAGCAAATGCGCAAGTCGGCGTTAAAGTGGGTAACCAATTGGCGACTCTGGTATATGGGCAAAATCTTGCACTGGCGGTAAAGGCAGGTTGGAATCGTTACACATTCAATTTCTCGATGTCTGCGGCGAGCGACTACAACGCCAGGCTGGAGTTTTTCCTGGGAACATCGGCCGCGCCAACACGTGCCTGCGTTGATAATGTTCGCTTATATAATAATGTAAATACCGCGACTGATTTTAGCTCGTTCCCTGGCGATGCCAGTACAAACCTCGCCAGGAATAGTCTGTTTGATTATGGCACTCTGGCAGGCTGGGCTGTTAAATCCTACGCTGCAGAGGGTGTTGCAAGTAAAGCACGTATTAAAAATAATGAAGCTTGTATAAAGGTCCCTGCATCAGCTGGTTGGTGGTTTGAATCGTTTGTACAAAATAATATTCGGTTGGAATCCGGGGCAACCTATGATCTCAGTTTCGACGCCTATGCAAATGTATCAGCAGGATCGGCACTACCTTCAATGGTATTGAAAGCAGGCAGAGACTCAACACCTTTTACCGCGTATTTCCAGCGAGATGCCATTGCTTTAACTGCGCAAAAAACATCGTATAGTTACAGCTTTACCATGGGCAGTGCGACAGATGATAAGGCCGGTTTGGCATTTTTTATGGGTAACAACATGGCTGACAGTGAAGTTTGCCTGGATAAAATTTCATTGATAAAACGGTAATCGCCTCTACACTCGCCTTTGATTTTTATACTCAAAGGCGAGTTTTTACACCAGGGTACACAATGATAACAACTACCTGTGATTCAACGCATTACATCTCTCCCTGGCGAGCGCATCTGGCCGGGTGGGGGATTTACCTTATATTGTCGATTGCGATAAACACTGTGTATCGTTTTCCACTGAAATTAATTTTTATTGAGACCTGCTTTTTCTTTGCTATTGCTTGCGGGTTATATATCGCCGCAACTTATTTTATGCGTCGGCCTGCGAGTTTATCGCTAAAGAAAAAGCTGGACTCTATTTCATTTATGCTAATTGCAGGGGTAATGACCGGTGTGATCGGCGGCTGGCTCTGGTCCTACTTAATGCTGGAGTATTTGATCGATATTTTTTTACCTGCGGAACATTACCTGACGAATTTGCCCAAAGACCTGTTAATCAAACGCTATACCTGGGGTCGAATAAATGATGCTATTTTTTTGTTTGCCGTTTGGGCGGTATTTTGGTGTGGTTATCGAAGAATAGCGCAGTTAAAAAAATCGTTTTCTATTGTTGAGTTGAAGCTTTGTGTTGCAATAGTGATGCTGCTGATTATTGTAAACGCTAGCGGTACTGACCTGGTGTATGCAGAAAAGATTGAGTGGGCGTCGATAATTATCAGCCTGCTAAATCATCTGGTTATTCTGATGTTGGTAATTGCCTGGTTTGCTGTTGCCTTCTTTGATTTTCGCCGGCCAGGGTATCAAATTAGTCTTTTTCAATCTTGTGCACTTTGTTTTATTTTACTCTTGCCGGCTTCATTGCTGGCAGTGATATTGCTGGATTATCTCGATCTAAAGCTGGTGCGCTATTTAAATCCATCTGTTTCTCTGCACAGTCAATACAGCCTTGATAGCGTCACTTTAACCGATGTGGTTCGGCGCGTGTCTGGTTCAGCGCGTCAATTTATGCATGGAGCCTTTTTACTGGGGATAATATTAATTTATTTTTTCTACCCCTTGGATAAAAGCAATAAAACTCGCCGTATTGCTGTTTTTCCCGCTGATTGGCGTTTTTGGATGAACAACGCTGTGTGTTGGTTATTTCTGGGACTGGTTGCATTATTGATTGATAGTTGGAAATTTATGGGCGCATCTGCCCTTGCCAAAACCCTGCTGGTCACAAAGTTGGTGGTGATTGGCAGTTTATTAAGCCTGGCGGCACGGTTTCTAATTTTACGTTACGAATGGGCGCAGGGTGGTACTTATAAATTGATACCGCGTTTATCGTTGATTGCGGTCATTATGGGTGTTTTGCTGATTTTTCTGGATGCTTACACGGAAGTTGTATTGCATGCACTATACCTTGGGCATGAATATTATGCCCTTATCTATAGCGGCATAGATCCGAATATGATTGATCAAAACAATTATGCGAAAGCGGTTTTGTTTATCTTATGGTTTTTTTTGTGGTCGTTTGTGTATTCATTTTTTATCTCCGCCAGAGAAAAAATGAAAATGACTATTGAAACCTTGCAGTTACAAAAAGAATACCGCGAGTCGCAACTTTCATTGCTTACTAATCAGTTAGATGCCCACTTTATCTTTAACACGCTAACAGGTATTCGTTATTTGGTTGGTGCGAATCCTGATTTGGCAAGGGCTTCTTTGGTGCGTTTGTCTGAACTCTTGCGCAAAAATTTGGGATGGCACCAATATCCTAAAATTACCCTGCAGCAGGAACTTCGGCTAGTGTATGATTATCTGGATTTATATCGTATACAGTTAGAGGGAAAGCTGAACTGGAATCAGATGATTGGTGAGGGGGTGGAGCAGTATTTAATTCCGCCAATGGTAGTACAGATGTTGGTGGAAAATGCAATAAAACACGGTATTAGCTTGTCGATAAAACCAGGCTATATAAACTTCACTGCGTACATATCCCACAATCGACTGGTGTTGCAGTTGCAAAACTCATTAAGCGATGACACTAGCCAAAAAGACCCGGGGCAGGGGATAGGCTTGCAAAATATTCAGCAGCGGTTGACGTTGATTTATGGAGATCAAGCCAAATTTCTCATAGATATTGATGGGCAATGTGCGGTGGTAAATCTAATTATTCCAGCGGAGCGAAAGCATGAAAGCAGTAGTTATTGATGATTTTCGCCTGGCGCGGTTGGAGTTAATTGCGCTAATACAAAAACATAAAGATATTGTCCTTGCTGGTGAATGCGACAATGGTAATGATGCCCTGGCGCTTATTCAGCAAGTAAAACCTGATGTTGTATTTACCGATATTAATATGCCGGGGCTTTCGGTATTTGAATTCCTTGAGTCGGTTGATCCCAGGGTACAGATTGTGTTTACAACTTCCTATGCGGATTATGCGCTCAAAGCCTTTGGTTTTAATACGGTGGATTATTTACTGAAGCCTATATCGCAGGAGCGCTTTGATGAAGCGGTAGTGCGCCTTAGGGCGCGCATGGTAAAGGGCGATTTTCTCCCGGATATTGAGCCATTGGGCTTAGATAGCAAAATTATGGTGAAGGGCGCGTCTGGCTATATTTTGAGATCGGTTGCGGACATTATCCGTTTTGAGACCAGGGAAAAAGAAACACTGATTTATTTTTCTGATTTCGTCGGTGAACTATCTCGGCCGTTATCGCAAATTGAATTGCGCTTGCCGGAACAATGTTTCTTTCGCGTGAGCCGGCAAGCAATTGTAAACATCCGTTATGTGGTTGAAATACAAGCAGATGAACTGCTCGGCGGGCAGACATTATTGATGAGCTGTGGCACCAGTGTACCGATTACTCGCCGGCAATTTTCTAAAATCAGGGACTATCTAATTATCTGAAATGCTGTTTTCAGTTGGAGGTTCTGGCTGCACTTTTTCTTCCTGGTTCAAATGAATCTGCAATTCCAGTGACGCTACACCAACATTAATTGACGACGTCAGCGAGAGAGGTTGGTTGGCGAGCGGTCGACCTTGTAATTCTTCCAATGCGATTTCCAGAATACGGTACATTTGCGCAGTGGATGCGCGAACTGCTTTTTCATTTAATGATTCAACACCACTGCCTACGGAACTGGTGACCGCACCTATCGCATCGCCCGTGAGTACCAGTGCCTGGTTGCCCAGGTCTTTCATTTTATCCAGCATAAAATTCTCCTTGTAAGCCCAGATTATTTTTCTTCAATTTCATCCACGTCAACCTGGCCGCTCATGCGGCGCGTGAAGTGCGACCAACACATACCTACGGCTAGCAACGCCGCGAGTAATACTTCAATGACCCAGGCCATGGCGGAAATATTGGTCACGCTTAAAAAACCCCAGTACACAAACAGCCACACCAAACTGGCGAAGAGTGCGGCGAGCACTACTATGCCCACTACACCGAGTGAGTTAAGTGTGGCCTTGATATAAATACCCCAACCAATAAGCAGGATTAAACCCGCAATCACAATATAGGGGGTGATATGGCTCAGGCTTTGGTACACCCAATGAAAATAGGAATAACCGCTGGGGTTATAACTGAGTAACACCAACAGCAGGGCAAATAAAAAACGTAAGGCGACGCCGGAGCCGGTGAGATTCATAATGGATTCCTTTGGTACTTAAATGTAAACAATAGGGCTGAATAGAGTTAACACTTTAAAAACTGAGTTAATTATTGACCGAAATAGCGACGGTATTTAATAAAACCAATTTTTGCATCCGGGTCATAACCCATGGCGGTGTAAAAATCCCGTGCGCTGCGATTCTCGCTACTGGTTTGCAGGATAATCTTGCTGCAGTCCTGCTGTAAACAAAAGTCTTCAATGTAATCCATCAGGCTTTTGCCGATTCCCTCGCGCTGGTAATCGGGTCCCACAATAAAATTTTCGATTAAGGCAAACGGCTGGTTGCCAAACATTACATCCTGACATAAGCACACCAGTGCAGTTGCGATAACATCACCATCATCATCGCAAACAAGTAAATAGGTGTGGTTAGTTTCGTTTACTGCAGCAATTCGTTCTGCTGATACAGAGGGTGCAGAAAGTGTGTTTAATTCAGTGTAGAGTTTATTAATAGCCTCTGCGTCACTGGCTTGTGCACGGCGAATACTACGCATGATTAATGGACCTTTTCGATAATGGGCTGCACCAGCACCCAGGGTTTAATCACCACGGCCCACACCAATGCATCCGCTTCATACCATTGCAGTGCCTGGGTATCTTTTACTGCGTCGACCAGACCTGAATCCATCCACTGCTTTAATTGCTCGGCATTGTCAGCGGCGATTTGTGCGGCAACATGGGTGAGGTCGAGTGTTGGATCTACCGCAATGGCATTGCCGCTGGCGAAAAAGCGCTGCAGCTCGCGCCAATGGATTTGCGCGGTTTCCAAATTGATTTGTTGTTCAAGTTCGTTGCTCATATTTACCTCTTACTGCAAAACTTTTTAACCCCACCCTAGCCCTCCCTTAGCTACGCGCCCCGTTTCAAAGGGAGGGGGCTATAAATTCCCCCCTTTGTAAAAGGGGGTTAGGGGGATTTTATTTACTCATTGCCCGCGCAACACGCGAATTTGTTGGTTTGCCTAAAATATTGCTGATGGTATTGCCCGCATAGATTAATTTTTCCAAATCAATTCCGTGCTCAATGCCCAGGCCATTTAATAAATACACCACGTCTTCGGTGGCAACATTACCGGTGGCGCCAACGGCATAGGGGCAACCGCCCAGGCCCGCGACCGATGAATCAATGACGCTAATTCCCATTTCCAGCGCAGCGTAAATATTGGCGAGTGCCTGGCCATATGTGTCGTGCATGTGTGCCGCAATTTTGCTGATGGGAATAACGCGTGCGACTGTTTCGATAAGCTGTTTTGTTTTGCCCGCAGTGCCTACGCCAATCGTATCGCCCAGTGAAATTTCATAGCAACCCATAGCAAATAATTCGCTGGCGATGTTGGCAACCATTTCAGCGTCTACTGCACCTGAGTAAGGGCATCCCAATACACAAGAGATGTAGCCACGCACGGGAATCTGTTGTTGTTTTGCCGCCGCAATTAATGCTTCAAAACGTTTGATGCTTTCGCTAATGGAGCAATTAATATTTTTTTGGCTAAAGGCTTCTGATGCAGCTGCAAAAATAGCAACTTCATTGGCGCCCACTGCAATAGCGCGTTCATAGCCTTGCAAGTTGGGTGTAAGTGCGGCGTAGGTAACACCGGCTTTGCGCGCAACACCGGAAAATACTTCACCGCTATCGGCCATTTGCGGTACCCATTTGGGATTTACGAAACTGCCCGCTTCAATGTAATTCAATCCAGCATCAACCAGGTTTTCTATCAACTGGATTTTAGCGCTGGTAGGGGTAGCTTGCTTTTCATTTTGCAAACCATCGCGCGGACCAACTTCAACAATACGAACCTGCTTGGGGAGACTCATAGGAAAATTTATCGCTCATGGATTTGAGTGGAAGTTTACCAGATAGGCGTGAGTAGAAGTTTATCAGATAGGTTATAAGCACTTGAAGGTAACCTGATGGGCGCTATGGTTGGTTAGGCGCCGGATCAGAGATAGTAACTGATCAAGCCGAAAGGCTGGTGCCCGGCAGAGTTTGCTCCGCATCGCTCAACACTTGGTGCAGCTGCTCCAGTTGGATAGGTTTGGTGGCAAAGGCATTCATACCGCAGGCAAAAGCGCGGTCGGTTTCTGCCTGTTGCACGCCGGCAGTTAGCGCAATTATCCAGGGTTGGGGGCCGGCATTTTGCTGCGCGCGAATAATCTCGGTGGCGGTGTAGCCATCCATAATGCGCATTTGAATATCCATTAAAATAATTTCTACCGGAAAGTTTTTGCAGGCATCCACTGCTTCCCTGCCATCGGCAACGGCGGTGACATTGCTGTAACCCAGTTTGGCCAGCATTTTAATCACTACCATCTGGTTTACGCTGTTATCTTCCACTACCAGTATGCGTGTTTTTTTGGTGGCTGCCGGTAGTTGTTTTGGCAGTGCATCCGGGTGATGGCTACCGAGTTTTAACGCGCGCAGCAGCGCACGAATTAAATCGTTATTGCGCGTGGGTTTTTGCAAACTGATAAAAGTACTGATGCGCCCACTAGAGCGCTCGGAGGCGCTGCTGAGAATAATCGTGGGAATTGGGTCGGTTGGGCGCAGGTCATTTAAGCGTTTGGCCAATTCACTGCCGTGCATGCCGGGCATACATTGGTCGAGAATGGCTACATCAAAATGATGGCCGAGGCCGGCATTTTCCAATGCATTTTCCGGTGAAGCGTAGGCGGTTGCGCGCATGCCCCATTGCATTAAAGTCGCGGCGAGGATTTTTCGGTTAGTGGCATTGTCATCGACAATCAGCGCATGCAAATTTTTAAAGTGATGGGTATCCAGGGTTTGCTGCTCATGAGCTTTATCTTCATAGATCACCTGGGTGGTAAAGAAAAAGCTGGTGCCTTTGTGGGGTTTGCTGCTAAACCAGATTTCGCCCCCCATTTGCTGCACGATTTTTTTGGAAATCGCCAGGCCTAAACCTGTGCCGCCGTATTTGCGCGTAATGGAGTTATCGGCCTGGGTAAATACCTGAAACAAATTGCCCTGGTGTTCATCGGGAATACCTATGCCGGTATCGTGCACGGCAAATAAAATTTTGCAGCTGTTTTCGCCGCTGCTTTTATATTGCAGTTCTATGCGCAGTATAACTTCGGCTTCTATTTTTGAATAGTCGAGTATGTCATTAATGATTACCAGCAGGCCCTCGCCGCAACTTTGAATGGTGCGCACCAGTTGTTGTTGCTCATCATCCAGCTGTGTTTCGCCCAGCAGTGAGGCGCAGCCAATCACACCGTTCATGGGTGTGCGAATTTCATGGCTCATAACGGCGAGAAAGGAACTCTTGGCAACGGCGGCTTGTTCGGCAGCTGTTTTAGCATAGGCCAGCGCATTTTCTATATGCACCTGTTCGGTCATGTCGCGTGAGAGCCCAACCATTCCCAATAATTTTTGGCGGTCATCAAAAATCGGCACTTTAATGGAATCGATATATTTTTCCTGCCCGGCACTGTTGTGAATATGCTCGCGCTGGCGGCGCATTTTTCCCGAGCGCATCATGGCTTGTTCTTCGTTAAAAATATGCGCGCCTTCCGCTGCCGAAAACTTGGGTGAATCCTTATCGGTTTTACCCAGCCATTGATCTGTGGAAGTAAACCCATGGAATTCTTTCCAGGCTTTGTTGCCGCCTAAAAAACGCGACTGCGGGTCCTTGTAATAAAACAAATCCGGCAATTGGTCTTGCAGGAATAAAAAATAATTGGCTGATTTAATCGCCGCTTCCTGTTTGCGGTAGCTGATGTCGATAGAAAAAATGGCGCCTGACCAGCTGCCTTTTTCGTTGCTGTCATCCGCATTATTACCAGCCACATCATTGTCAATCGCATGATTGTAAGTGGCTTGCAGCAGGTAGCGACATTTTTCGCCAGCAGGGGCTTTGTAGGTAAATTCAAAATTGATCAGCTGATCTGCGTCTGCATTGTTGGCGTGACTATCGTAGCCCTCGGCGAAACGCTGCTGTAGTAAAGATTTTTCCGGCTCGGGAAATACATCAAAAAATACGCTGGCACTGGCTAACACACTGGCGGGGGAGATATTAAAAAATTGGCTGATGGCCGGGCTGCAAAATTCAAACCTGCCACCCGTGGCAGTGGTTTTATAAACAAACAATACAAACGGGAAATTATTATTGTGCTCCATCATAAGGAGTCCCCTGTATTAGCTGCGTTTTTGCGGGTTGGCGCTTAAATTTTCAAAGCAACCAAAATACATGCAGCGATTCACTCCAATTCCTTTAGCCTAGCCGATTGCACAGGCTTTGTCACAATTCTACCCGATTGGGATGAAGGTCGTTCAGATCTTGTAACCGGGTTTAACGCGGTGATACTGGTTAATCCTCACCCCAGCGCGGCATTAAATCCTGCGCAACGCCCAGCTGATCCAGAATGCGCGCAACAATAAAATCAATTAACTCTTCTACGGTCTGCGGCTGCATATAAAAACCGGGGCTCGCCGGTAACACCACTACACCCATTTGGGTGAGCTTAAGCATATTTTCCAAATGGATTTCCGAGTAGGGCGTTTCGCGCGGCACTACGATTAATTTGCGGCGCTCTTTTAACGCAACATCAGCAGCGCGCTCAATTAAATTATTGCTTGCACCGTGTGCAATGGCCGATAAGGTTCCACCGCTCGCCGGGCAAATCACCATGGAGCTGGGTGAACTGGAACCTGAGGCGACTGCCGCAAACCAATCGTCTTTTGCCAACACTTGCAGCTGGTCTTCATCGGCATCAAACAGCGAACTGAAAAACGCCTGCTGTTCATCAATATCGCGCGGTAAATCCAGATCTGTCTCGGTGCGAATAACCACTTCCGCCGCACTGGAAATCATCAAATACACTTTGCAATCGGCGGCCAATAAACACTGCAGCAAACGCAAACCATATTGCGCCCCGGATGCACCGGTAATAGCAAGGGTGATGGTGCGTGAGTTGGGTTGAGTCATAGCATGTGCCTCAAGTATTGGTGGAAATGGTTACTGCAAAATCCCTCTGGTTTTAAAATCCCCCTCGGTCCCCCTGACTGCGCGTCTCGTTTCAAAGGGGGATGTGGCTCCCTCCCTTTGAAACTGGACGCGAGCCAGAGAGACTTGGGAGGGATTAACGTCCCGCTATTTCTTTTACAAACGCGCGAATTTCATCGACCTGACAATGCTCAAAGAAACACGCCTGGAAGCGCTCACCGGTCACCGCCGTTTTTACAATTTCAGGATCAATTGCGCGCAGGCCATCCAGATAATTTTTTGCTGTGGCGATTTTAATATTAGTCAGAATGCCCGCATTGCGCACTTGCGATTCGCGACGTTCAGCCGGATAACCCTGACCGCGCACGCCAGTAAATGCTTTTTCAAAAATTGTGCGGATATTTAATTCAGCGCCCCAACCAAAACCTTTTGCAAACGGCAGGGCCAGCGCATTGCCGTTATTTACTTGCGCAAACAGGTAAGCGTCGGTGGGCTCAATACAATAACCGCAGAAAACGCCGGGGTGCGCATTGAGCGACATCATCGCCCCTTGCCCGGTACCACAACCGCTCACCACAAAATCCACCGCTTTGGAGTTCAGCAGCAAGCTGGCAATGACGCCCAAGTGAATGTAGGTCAGGTAGTGATCGTTATCATCACTCATGCCCACGTTAAACACAGTGTGATTCTGTACCGCCGCTACTTCGCTTAATTGTTGCAACACAATCGCGTTTTTGGCGGCCTGGCTAAATTCGTTCATTAATGCAATTTTCATGTGAGTTCTCTCTTGTCAACATGATGAAAGGATAGTTTTCATTGCTGCAGGTTCATTGACGCTGCTTGTTTGTAATGACCGAAACCGTAAGAGGGTAGTGCGTGCAAATCAGGTTGCGCGCTGTTATTGCCATAGGCTTATGATATTGGGTTTGGCGATGACAAGCCACATAATTGCCAAAACACTCACCGGAATGGCGACTATAGCGGCACGGGTTACGTACTCATGGTAAATATGCAGCCGTGCTGATGACAGTTTGTCGTAACCCTGCGCATTTAATTGCGCGAAGATCTGCGGCAATTTGATATTGCCGTACCAGATATCCGCGATTTCCAGCGGGATAATCACCAGCAGGATAATCAGCAATTTCCACTGCAGCCAGGGCTGCGCAAAGCCAAATACCAGTGCCGCCATAGCGATGCCCGAAGCGAGCAGGCACACAAAGGCGACGTGTTCGAGGATCAGCATCTGGATAAATACTTTGTAAGCCAGGTGCGTCGCCGGCGTAAATTCCCCTTCACGCTGGCGCAGGGCCATCAACATAAACCAGGCGCCCAGGCTTGGTCCCAACCAAAAAATCAGTGCGCCTATATGCAGTATTTTCAGGCCGATAAACCACTCAACACTATTCATATCAGGCGTTGGCTTTCATGGTGTGGTGATGTGGGAATACAAACATGGTAATGGCCAGCATCCAGGCGGTGCTCCACACCATGCCGGCGGCGGTGAAAAATTTCGCGGCATCCAGTGCATAAAAAGCGCAGCAAATACTCAAACCAAAACCAAAAAACCAACCGGGGATTCCGGCAAGAATTATTTTGCGTGGCAAAGCCTTATTGTTCAGTAGCAAAATATTCAGCAGCAATCCGCCAATATTATAAAGCCCATTGCCGAGCGTTCCAGTTAATTGCATGGCAATCATTTCCAGTGTTTGCATGCTGGCAAGTGTTGGATCAATACTGTGACTATGCGGAATCACAAACGCAAAAATCACCTCCGCCCCAATATCCGGCACTATGCCCAATCCCACCAGCAATACCCCCAGCAAGCGCCATTCAGATTCAGGAATAAACGGCAGCAACATAATACAAAAGGTCAACAACCCCAGCGCCGCCAACATCCAATTAAACCAACCCAATTGCCAGAGCATTAGATTGTTCTGAATAAATTCATTGCGTTCGGTAATGCTATTACCGGAGGCGACCAAACCATCGGTAATCACGAAGGCCATTTGGAGGCAGGCGAAGACTATAATGGCTGTGATAATTAGGCTAAAGATAAGCTTTCCATTAATCATTATATGTCTTGAGGCTTAACGTGAAATTTAATTGGGTTTAATAGTTTTGTATAGGTTTCATTGGATATGGCATTTATCGATCTAAATTTTTCTAAAATTTCTTCTATTTCAATCAATCTTGATTTTTTAATTGAGTTGATATTTGTTATTTTCATTAGCTCTTGAAGCAATTCAGATGTATAACTTAATAAAAGATTAATCGATGCCAGAAGCTCTTGTGGGGAATTTATGTTAAATAAGTTAATGTCTTGGTGGGTGTCAATTTTTGATAAAATATCATCAATTTTTTTCCTAAAGGCTTCTTTTTCTTCTGGGCTTTTTTCTGGAATGGATTTGAGGGAGTTAATGCTTATTTCTGTGGTAAACGAAGGGGTTTTAAGAGTGGTTTGGATTCCATCTTTAATGTGGCGCCCATACAAATTTTCGAGTAGGGTATAAAGTTTATTCAACGACTCATCGATTTGTTTTCTGTTGTATTCATCTGTGGCTAGCTTGACTTGGTTGCCAAGAGCAGTAGCAGACTTGCTCAGCTCGTCTCTAGTAAGGGATAGCTCTTTTCTTTGGATGAATATTGACCAGAGTAAAAGGCACACAGTTGCAAATCCAAAAATCGGATTTAGTGTTCCGCCTAGAAAATCCCCGAGTTGACCAAGTCGCTCTGGATCAAAATAAGAGAGCGGTTCGCTAAAGTAGTAAAATGCAGATGTGATTATTTTGAAAAATCCAAATGCGGCCAGTCCTAAAATAATTGTTGCGGATATACATTTAATCCAAAAGTATGGTGATTTATAAAAATCAATCCACCATTGTTTGATTTTTGTAGTGCATGATTTTGGTGTTAAATCGCTCATTTTTATTCCCTTGATTATGGCGGAGTGCCTTCGGCGACTCCGCCCTACAAATCACAACGCATGCTTGGTTAACTGATCCACCAACTTCTGATGCACACCACCAAAGCCACCATTACTCATAATCACAATATGCGTGTTGGGTTCGCTGATGGAGATGGCGCAGTGGATTAGCTCATCGAGGTCGCGCAATAGTTTTGCGGGGACCGGGCTTTTGTTGACGATTTCGTCCATGGCCCAATCGACGTTGGCGGGTTGGTACCAGAGAACGTCGTCGGCGTCGGTGACGCTTTTGTTGAGTGAACTTTTGTGCACGCCCATGCGCATGGTGTTCGAGCGGGGTTCGATGATGGCGATAATTTTTTCGTCGCCCACTTTTGCGCGCAAACCGGCGAGGGTGGTTTTAATGGCGGTGGGGTGGTGGGCGAAGTCGTCGTAGACTTTTATGCTGTGTACGTCTGCAAGTACTTCCATGCGACGTTTTACCCCGGCAAATTGCTCCAGCGCTTTTGCTGAGTGTTCCGGCGTTACGCCGACATGGCGTGCGGCAATAATTGCGGCCAAACCATTATTCACGTTGTGGATGCCGGTTTGTGCCCAGTGGATTTGCGCAACCTCTGCACCATTGTGAATGACTGCAAATGAGGAACCATCAGCGGCTAACAACCTTGCTTGCCATTCAACGGTATTTTCCTGTTCAGTTTTTTCTGCATCGATAACGGCAAACTGTTGCTGCGGTGTCCAGCAACCTTGTTGGATTACTTCGGCAAGGGCTTTGTCATTAGTGGGTGAAATTAATAAACCATTGTTGGGCACGGTGCGCACTAAATGATGAAATTGTTTTTGAATCGCGGCGAGGTCGGGGAAAATATCGGCGTGATCAAATTCCAGGTTATTTAAAATCACTGTGCGCGCATTGTAGTGAACAAACTTGGAGCGCTTATCAAAAAAGGCGCTGTCATATTCATCGGCTTCCACCACAAAAAAGGGTGTATTGCCAATGCGTGCGGAGGTGGGGAAATTTTTAGTCACGCCACCAATTAAATAACCCGGCTCCATCCCTGCGTATTCCAGAATCCAGGCGAGCATGGATGAGGTGGTGGTTTTACCATGAGTGCCGGCAACGGCTAATACCCATTTACCTTGCAATACATGGTCGCGCAGCCACTGGGGGCCCGAGGTATAGGGAATGCCTTGATTGAGCACATATTCTACACTGGGGTTGCCTCGGCTCATGGCATTGCCGACGACGACCAGGTCGGGCGGCGTGGGCATGTGCGGTGGCTGTAAATGGATGGGATCGAAGCCCTGGATCAGTTCAATGCCCGCTTGTTCGAGCTGGGTGCTCATGGGCGGGTAGACATTGGCATCGCTGCCGGTAACGCGGTGGCCGAGCTGTTTGGCCAATTGGGCCAGGCTGCCCATAAAAGTGCCACAAATACCGAGTATATGAATGTGCATATTTAACTCATTGTTGATTAGGTTTTTGTACGGAATAGATAAAGGAATTAACCTATACTTTTCAGTGGATTGCAACCTGCCCAGGATTATTTTGTACAGCTGCTAACAAAGGCGCTGGTAGCAGGGGCTAGTGGCCGCCCGGTGCCGGTGATTAATGAAACCCAGTTGATGGAACAGGACCTGGGTGTACATGAAATGATCCGCGGCAAAAAAGTGGATGTGTATTGGATGGGCACAGACGCTGAGCGCGAGCGCAAGTTGCGCCCCATTCGCATTCCATTAGATCGCGGTTTGATCGGTCATCGCCGCTTTATTATCCAGAAGCGCATGCAAGGCGCCTTTGACGGAGTAATGGATTTAAAAGTACTGAGCAGTTATTCCGCCTGCCAGGGTGTGGAGTGGCCAGATACCAAAGTGTTGCGCATGGCCGGATTAAAAGTGCGTGAGATCACCAGCTTTGAGCGCATTTTCCAGGAAGTGGCCAGTTTGCGCTGTGAATATTTTCCGCGCGGTTATTTTGAAGGTTATTCGGAAGTTGAGCAGCGCAAGGCAACTTATCCCGATTTAATGTTTTATGAAAACCTGATTTTGGAATATCCCTTCGCGCTTTATTTTTTCGTTAACCCTAAAGATGAAGAACTGGCGCGCTGGATTGAACTGGGCCTGGAAAAAATGATTGATGATGGTTCCTTTGTAAAACACATGGAAGGGCATCCACTAACCAAAGTCGCATTCCCATTAAACAAAGTGAAAAAGCTGCGCTGGATTCATATTGAAAATCCGCAAATGCCAGCGGGGACGGATTATAAAAATCCCCGCTACTGGTTCCAGCCAGACGATTTTAAATAGCAGCCTGCTTTGGGGTTGTTTAATCAGCCGCCAAGATAACGTGCGCGCTTGGCAGCTTTCATTTGGGTGAGGTCACCCATAAATAATCCATCCACACAATTGCCGAATTCCGAGTCCACACTAAAAGCGAGTAACTCATAGCCGCCATCTTCATAGAGTGCGGCATATTGTTTAAACAACACCGGAATTTTGTGGTTGGCCGTAGCAAATTCAGTTTGCAGAATTTCAAAGCCCTGATCGCGATCCAGCTTGCTAAATTTGTGTTGCAATTCAATCAAGTCATCTTCATCGATTTCATGCAGATGCTTGCCTTCGGCAAGGCTCTCACTGTCTTTGTAATAGCGCTCGTAATAAAACACTAATAAATCGCGCAGGGCTTTGGGATATTGTGCGCTCATGCTCACCGGGCCAAACACATAGCGAATATCCGGGTTGTGTTTGATATAAGCGCCCAGACCTTGCCATAAATAATCCAGGCTGGCCTTGCCCCAGTAATCCGGGTGCACAAAACTGCGGCCCAATTCCAAGCCTTGTTCCAGATAGGGTTTTATAGTGGTTTGGAATTCAAATAAATCGGCAGTGTAAAGCCCGCCAATGCCTTTTTTGTGCAGAATTTTTTGCGCTTCACCCAAGCGATAGGCGCCGGCAATGCACAGCTTTTCTTCATCCCACAACACCAGGTGGCGATAATAGTGATCGTATTTATCCAGATCCCGGCGGCTGCCGGTACCTTCACCCACTAAGCGAAAGGTTTGCTCGCGCAGGCGACCAATTTCGCGCAGCACTGTGGGGTGGTGATTGTAATCGCACAAATAAATGCCGTGGTTATCACGCGTTTGTCCAATTAATTCGGCGGTTTTAAATTCCTTGATTAAGGTGGCGCGATCTTCCGGGTGGGCGATGGTTTTTTCGGTGATAAAAATAGCAGGGCGCTGGCCTTTTACGCTGCGGTTTTTGCCAATTTTATACAGGTGTTTTTTCAGGCGTTTGATGAGCGCCTTGTCGGCCAGTTTGTCGGTTTCCAGTGCATAGTGTGGAATCACTTCGCCGATGCGGAATTTAATTTCTGCCGAATGCTTGTTAAACATTTCGTGGGCGAGCAGGGCGGTGGCTAGCGGTTTAAATATCATGGAAGCGCTGTAAAACAGCAGCGAATTTTTGGCGGAGACAAAAATCGGCAGAATCGGGGCTTTGGTTTTACGTGCAAAGTGTAAAAAACCTGCCTGCCACTTTCCATCGCGAATGCCTTTGGGGCTAGCGCGCGACACTTCACCGGCCGGGAAAATAATAATGGCTTCGTCGTTGTTGAGCGCTTGCAGGATATTTTTATAGCTTTGCCGGTAGTTGTGAATTGCAGATGCACCGCGCGTCATATTATCCAACGGCAACAATAATTCATGCAGTGGTTCAAAGGCCATCAGCATATCGTTGGCGATAATTTTCACATCCTTGCGCACTTCGCTGACCAGACGCACTAACGCCAATCCATCGAGCGAACCAATCGGGTGATTGGCGATAATAATGACTCGCCCCTGCGCAGGAATATTGTTGCGCTCACGCTGGGATACGCTGTAACTGAAATTGAAATATTCAAAAATGCGATCGATAAAATCGATTCCCTGGTTGCCTTCATGCTCGCGCAGGAATGCGTTGATTTCTTTTTCGTGGGTGAGTTTGCGCAAAATGCTCAGGGTGGAGTTGCGTACTATGGGGGCTTGCTGGTTAAAGCCGGGAAATTTATCGCTGAGGGATTGTTCGATATTGAGCATGGCAGTCATAACCTTGCAGGATGTTTTCCCTGAGGTTATGACTGTGGTGTGACGGTTGTGTGATAAACGGATTGCAGTTGTGTGACATGCTGATAGTGAGTGCTATGCTGCCGGAGTAGTCGTCCCAGTTAACTGCTCTTCCTGCTTGGCCAGCAACGCGGCATAAGGTGTTTTAAGCGCGATAAATTTACCGCTGTCGCTGACGATATCCAGATGCTCTTGTAAATCGGCATCAATCAAGCGTTGGCTAATTAAAATTTCACCTTTATCCGGTTTCAAATAATTATTGTGCTGCACCACAAAATCTTTCAGCAGCGATTTATTGGAACTCACCGGGGCCGACAATTCATGTACCGCTGCGGCAAGGTGCAAGCGTGGGCTGGGGTTTTTCGCGGCGAGGTTACTCAGCAATTGCGCGGCACACACTGCGCGGAAGCTGCACTCGTAAAAAGCCTCGCCGGTGAAATCGATAATCAGGGTTTCACCCGATAACATCTGCCGCTCGCCGGAGTACAAATTCAATACGCCCTGCAATTGTTTTTCGAAACGGCGTAACACGGCGGCAAAACTTTCGCTGTTTAATTGTTGGTAGAGCTTGCTCATATTGACTATCTGCAAACTCAAACGCACCGAGACTTGCTTGGGCGCTTCCGGCTCGGGTTCGGGAATATCTTCGATGGTCGGCATCTTTTCCACGACGGCCGTTACTATCTCACTGGTGCTGGGCAATTTATCTTTCAGTTGCGCCCACCACTGACGCTGGATGGTCCACCAGATGGCCAGTAAGGATACAAACACGGCACCCATCCACATCATAAAAAAGTGGTAGTCGCGCTCGCTGTGCAAGGGAACATCCAATGAAACTTCCAGATAGCCTGCAACGTTATTATGCAAGGCAATAGCGGCAGAAAAAGTGTAGCGCTTACCTTTGATTTCCTGGTTGGGCTTAAAGCCGCTCTGCACTAATAATTTGTTTTCTACCGAGTGGATGGTAGAGCCAATCACATGGGGGTATTGGCTAACCTCCAGCAAAATCGCCTGCAAGCTAACAAGGTCTTGCTGCAGGGTTGCGTTTACGGCCTGGCGCGCGGCGCTATTGGCGAGTACCTGGCCGTAATGGTTAATTTGTTCGCGTTGATTAAGTTCGCTGTTGTAGCTGTAAGCCCAGCCGCCAAAAATGCCCAGGGCGATTAGCAGCAGGCTGCAAAGGGTAAGTTGTGGGTAACTGCGATAGGTGTTGATAATGGTCATTTCTAATTAAGTCCGTGCGCAACTGCATGCGTTCCTGTTG
>JAGKWY010000064.1 GCA_021151625.1 Gammaproteobacteria bacterium
GGGATTTTCTTTGGCGTAGGCATTGAGATCGCCGATGATTAAATAATCGCGATCATTTACCCCTGTAGGATTGGTGCTTAACCAATTCACCAGTGCAGTGGCTGCCTGGGTGCGGGTGATATTGCAATTGCCCTGACCGTCGCCGATATCCAGATCGCCGAGGTCATTACAATCGGAGCCTTTGGATTTGAAATGGTTAACAACAGCAGTGGCAATCGCGCGGTTGCTGTTTACGCGGAAACTCTGTGCCAGTGCCGGACGATTTTTGGTATCGATAAATTGTGCATCAACACTGGAATCCAGAATGGCGGTGTTACCAATAGCAGTGGCTTTATCGCTGCGATAAACAAAGCCTACCGCAATTTCATCGGTGCCAATTTTATTCACACCGGGATTAATAAATTTCCAGGCGGTGGTGCCTGTTGCAGTATTTAACGCGGCCGTTAGTTCGGCGATAGCGCTAGTGCTACTGTAACCATCATTTTCAATTTCAATCAGACCGATCACATCAGCATTCAAACCGACCAGTGCGCTAACAATTTTTGCTTTTTGGCGAGTAAATTCCGTCGCGGTATTGGCGCCGCGTGCAGTGGGGAAACCACCGCCGGTGCCATTGCCGTTAAACCCATCGCCGTTAAAAAAGTTCAACACGTTAAAGCTGGCAATTTTTAAATTCGCACTTGAATCGGCAATAGGTGCGAGTGGGCGTGCATTGGTGTGAGTGAAATTCGGCGCACTGGTTGGCAGTACGCGGTAAATACCAAAATCGTAAGTAATTACACCTTGTAAGTTGGTAACTGTATCGCCGCTGCGCAAGGTGTTTGCAGCAGAAAGTCCCGGTGCCGGGAAAATTACCGGGTCAGGGTTTTGCACATTGCTGGCGTCATCCAGCATTAATTTATTTAAATTATTTTGTGCTTGCAGTGCGTTGGCTGCTGCACCTGGTTCAGCGATATTGGTAGGGGTTTGCAAGCGACCATTGGCGAGCAACACTTGTCCGTAGCGGCCCAGTTGATAGGTTTCATTTACGGTGAGTGTTTGTGCAATGGCAACTGACATGCCTTCAATCGCTTCAAAGGTATCCAATGAAGTGACTGGCAGTGACACCGTGGCCGGAGTTGGCAGAGTTTGACCGCTGGCACACACAGTGACAGTTGCGCTGGAAATTTGTGTTAAGCCAAAGGTTTCTGCAACGCTACCGCTAATGCGCACGCGATCACCGACGTTTACAGCGGTGGTACTTGCGATATAAATCCCTTCGGAAGTTTGTGCATTGCCATCGGTTTGTGCATCTTCTTCCTGCACAAAAAATCCGCCCAACTGGTTAGCGTTTTGATAATCCGCAACCACTATGGCTTCGATATTTACACTGGTGCTAACTGATGGGCTATTGCCGCCGTTACCTTGAATACTGCTGATAAGTGTTGTGCTTTGTCCGCAGCTGCCAGTGTTAGTGCCGCCACCAGTGTTGCCGCCGCCGTTAGTGCTGCCTTGATAGCTACCCAGGTGATCGAAAGTATCTTGCGCGTAGCCTTCCCACTCAACCGCTGGGTCGAATGCATTGTTGATAGTCACATCGCCGCTGGTGATGGAAGTTTTACGACGCAAAGTATTGTCAGCGGTGCTGGTAAAACCTGTGCCCCACTCGGTACCTGGGTCAACACCAACCTGACCGATGCTATCGATAATGGTGCTGCCGTTTTTCAATACAATCGCATCGTCACCGTTGTACCAGCCGGCGCTGTTGGTTTGGTTGGCAGCAGCGAGGATGGAGGCATTGGCACTGCCGTGGGCCAGCACAAAGACGCCTTGCGCAGGAATATTGCCGCTGAGGTTAATGGTCAGGCCAGCGCTGTTGCTGCCATTGAAATACATCTCCACTTTGTAATTGCTCAGGCTCACTGCGCTGTTGCTGCTGTTGTAAATCTCCAATGCCTTGTTATTGCTGCTGCCTTCAATGTATTCCGAGAAATATAAATCAGCGCTGGCGGGCAGGGCGCAAAGGCCTGCAATGGCAAAAGCTAGCGGTTGGCGCAGGTGTTTTACAGACAGTTGTTTTATAGGAAGGTGTTTAAGCGGAAGGTATTTCATGGCTGGCTCCCAAGCGTAATGGTTATCTTGGGGCGCAGCTTAGGCACCTAATGTTACGGAGCTGTGGCGGGATTTAGACGGTTTTGTGATGTTTTGATGACTCAAGTGCGGCAATTGCGAAGGCGCCTGGCTATAGCGATTCAATCTATTAGAAATGTAAAGATTGGGAACCTTGCTGGAAAACGGGGAGTCGGAGCTATTCCCTTGGTATTTGGGCTCACCCCTGAGATGAACGATAACTATGTGATCTGAAAGTCTGCATCTGTGTAGACAAAGACGCCGTATGGAGGTTTTTATGAACGCCAGAAACGATCTTTTGTTCGATAACTCTGTGCAATGTACCCTGCTGCAGTGTGGCCACTTTGCCAAAACCTCGGCTGCCGCCTTTGATGATGGCGACCTGGTGGGCTTTGTTTCCGCTTATTGCCCGCCCAGCGAGCCGCACACCCTGTTTGTATGGCAGGTGGTAGTCGCCCCGCAGTGGCGCGAGCACGGCTTGGGCAAACGTATGCTGCACTGGTTGGTAGAGCAGGCGGATTGCCTGCATTGCACGCGTATGGTCACCGCCATCGCGATTAAAAACACCGTGTCCTGGTCGCTGTTCGATAGCTTTGCTCGCGATATAGGCGCGCTGCCGGTGAAATCCTTTGTAACGCCGCTGGATCGCGACCAGCAGAATGCGCCCAAAGAATATCTGCTGCGCATAGCACCGCTACCCAATTGCCCGGATGTGTTTATGGGCGACCCGCTCGATGACCTGCGTGCAGGTCACTCTCATATTCCCGCTATGCGCCGCTGGCTGGATTGATTCAGGCCGGGTGCGCGCATTCGCCGCACCCCCTGCGACAATTTGTCACTGTTGCTGGCGCGATAAAACTCCTAACCTGCTGCCTCAAAATCCACTAAAAAAGATTGAGGGGCAATTCGGTGAGACGATTAACCCTGGTGGCCGCCATTGCGCTCGCCAACCTGAGCACCAGTGCCATAGCACATGACGAAGTGCTGAAAAAAAAGCGCGCGCAAAATCCTCAAGACGTTGAGGAAGTCAAAGTCTGGGGCGAGGCGCGCGACAGTGCCAGCGCCGGCTATACCAATCCCTCCAGTTTGTTGACCCAGGAAGATATGGTGGCGATTAACAGCTCCACCACTGAAGATCTGGTGAAATACGAGCCCAGCATTGTGATTCGCAAACGCTACATTGGCGATTCCAACGGCACCCTCGGCCTGCGCGGCTCCAACATGTTTGCCACAGCGCGCTCTATGGTGTTTGCCGACGGCGTTCCCCTACATTATTTATTGCAAACTCGCTGGAGCGGTGCGCCGCGCTGGACCATGGTGAGTGCGAGTGAAATTGCGCAAGTAGAAATTCTCTACGGACCTTTCTCCGCCGAATACAGCGGCAACTCCATGGGTGGTGTAGTGCTCATTGAAACCGCGATTCCGCAAAAGCGCGAAGTGCATGCGGATCTGGATTATTTCGTACAAGATTTTTCCGCCTATGGTTTTAGCGATCAACTCAGTGGCTATAAAACCTTTTTTTCCTACGGCGATAAGCTTGGCGATTTAAGTATTTATTTTTCCTACAACCGTTTGGAAAATGACAGCCAACCGCAGTCCTACTATTTTGATCAGGACAAAAATCACAGCGACGCTAAAGTCCAGCAACAATTTGCCAAGGCAACGCCAGTTACCGGTTTAATCACTGATAAGGATGTATTTGGCAAACCCGCTTACTATTTTGGCGATACCGGTGTTGAGCAAGCCACAACCGATAACTACAAAATCAAACTGGGTTATGATTTTGGTGCTTGGTCAACGCTGCTAAATGTTGCCTACGAAGATCGCAATACCCTGCGCACCTCTGCTAACAGCTACCTAAAAAATGCGCAGGGCAATAGTGTATGGTCGGGAAATTTTATTGAAAATAATTTATGGATTACGGTTCCTGCTGCACGTCTGGGGGCCAGCGAGTTGGATCGCCGCAGTTTATCCACCGGCCTGCGTATTAAAGGTGAACTCACTGAATCAACACGCTTTGAAGCCAACCTCAGCGATTTCCGCATCCTTGAAGACAATTCGCGCGCATCCAGCCACGCGCTGCAAGATCCTTTGTTTAAAGGTGCCGGGCAGACAACCGATTACGACGATACCGGCTGGCAAACCCTGGAAGGCAAGTTGGTGTTTTCCGAGTTCGGTAAGGAAGGAATTGAATTAATTACTGGCGCACGTTATGAAGCCTACGAATTAAACCTGGATGTATTTAATTCCAGCCAATGGAAACAGGGCGATAACACCGGCTACACCAGTCGCAGTGGTGGCGATACCGCAATCGCTGCTGTGTTTGCCCAAATGAATTGGGATATCAACGAGCGCTGGGATCTGGCCCTGGGTGGCCGCTATGAACAATGGGAAAGTAAAAACGGTTACTTTAGTCGTAAAAATCCCACGACTTCTGCATTTGAATTGGTAGATGTTGCTGATGCTGACCGCAATCAGTTTTCGCCCAAGTTTTCACTCGGTTATGTTCCCGCTGATGAGTGGCTGGTGCGCTACTCGCTCGCCAAAGCCTATCGCTTCCCGGTTGTGGAAGAATTATTTACCCAAAGCCAAAATTACTCGTCGGTCGTGCAGGCACGCCCGGATCTAAAACCGGAAAATGGTTTGCATCACAACCTGATGCTGGAAAAACAACTGGAGTCCGGCTATGCGCGCATCAATATTTTCACTGAAACCGTTCAGGATGCGATTGAATCACAAACCACCTTTTTGCCGAGCGGCTCTACGGTTCCATCAGTTACTACTTTCTCTTCGGTGGATGAGGTGGAAACTGATGGTGTGGAACTTATTTTAAATCGTTACGGATTATTCGTTCCGGAATTGGATTTGCGTTTCAATATTGCGTACACAAAATCCATTATCACCGATAACTCCACGGTGGAAGCAAATAGCCCGGCGACTGTTAAAAGTATTGAAGGTAATGACTACCCACGCATGCCGCGCTGGCGTGGCAACCTAATGCTGACCTATCACGCCTCTGATAGCTGGGATCTCAGTACCAATGTGCAATATGCCGATAAGAGTTTCGGTCGCCTGGATAACACAGACACCGCCGAACAAGTAATGGGCGCACAGGATGGCTACACGCGCCTTGGAGTTAAAACCAGTTACGACCTTACGGATAACCTGGAAGCCAGTTTTGGTATTGATAACTTAACCGATGAAGAAAGTTATGTGGCTCACCCATGGCCGGGTAGAAGTTATTACTTAAGTCTGTCTTACGATTTATAAAAAACTAAAAAATTACTGCTATGCGAGTTTTTCTCGGGAGTTGGTCTTTTCGAAACCGTAAGGGTACGACTGCATGGATGCAGGAGGTAGACAACGCAGGAGCATGTTGTCGATGGATGCCGCCACGGAACTCCAGGGAAGGATTCATGTGTTTTCGAAAAGACCAGCTCCCGAGGAAAACGTATTCGAAGCGCGTTTAACTCCGAGTGCGAAAACATGAATACCTCAACCCTGTTAACCAATATCAATAACAGCAGAGCCCTTTACCGCACCATCTGGCGCTGGCATTTTTACGCCGGGATATTTTCTATTCCCTTTGTTATTGTGCTCTCCATCACCGGTGCCATCTATTTATTCAAACCCTATTACGAACGCTGGCAAGAAAACCAATTCCATAATCTAACTGTCAATGGCGAACGATTAACCGCCAACGAACAAATTCAGGCAGCACTCCACGCAATTCCCAACGGAAAATTCCTCAGCTACCGCCTGCCGCAAGCTGCCAACGAATCGGTATTGATTAATGTACGAGCTGAAAATAACTGGCAAGTATTTGTAAACCCCTACACCGGTGACCTTGTCGGAAAGCAAGAAAGCAGCTGGCAATTAATGAATATCGTCAAAACTATTCACGGCGAATTACTGCTCGGTACTACAGGGTCAATCCTGGTCGAACTGGCCGCGTGCTGGGCCATTGTATTAATTGTCAGCGGTTTATATTTATGGTGGCCGCGCAATGCTAGTGGAATGGCTGGTGTGATTTATCCACGCCTGCGCGAAGGCAAGCGCACTTTCTGGCGCGACCTGCACGCGGTTACTGGAATCTGGATCTCTGCACTCGCGTTATTTTTATTAATCACCGGCTTGCCCTGGGCACTGGTGTGGGGCGCCGCTTTAAAAGAAGTACGTGCAATAGATTTCTCGCAACAGCAAGACTGGACCCAAAGCCGCGCGCAAGAGCATCAACACTGGGGTGCGCAGGCGAGCGACACGTTTAATCTCACACCAGAAATTTTATCCACTGCGGAAAAATTGCACTTGGCTCCGCCAGTAGAACTCAGTATTGCGGAACCGGTATTTAATCGCTGGAAAGCCGCATCGCAAAGTCAAAATCGCCCGCAGCGCAGTGATGTCTGGATCAGCAGTCACGGCAATATTGAAAAGCAATCCGGTTTTGCCGAGAAAAAATTTCTCGATAAAGCCATAGGTGTAGGCATAGCCGCGCACGAGGGTTATTTATTTGGCTGGTTTAATTTAGTGTTGGGTGTGCTCACCTGCGCGGGATTAATGCTGATCAGCGTGAGCGGATTTATTTTATGGCGCAGGCGTAAACCAGAAGCAGTATTGGGTGCGCCCCCAGCTATGCCTGCCCGAGTCGGCGCTGGTGTCATTGCGATCACGTTTGTCCTTGCCATTCTGTTGCCAATGATGGCGATATCACTAATCGCGTTATTGATAATTGAATGGCTTTTATTAAGACGTCTACCTGGTACCAGTCAGTGGTTGGGGCTTGGTAACGAATAATTGATTGTCGCTTTTATCTAAACACTCATTGCTATCTGAGTAATTTCCCTGGGGCATACCCGCAAAAGCGGGTATGCAGGGGGGGGGCGTCACAGAATTTCTGTTTGTTCCCGTCAAATATTGTTGTCGCGTAAATTTTCATTTTATTTTCCTTCTCCGTTCCTTTGCTACTCTGGCATAGCGCAAATTTTGGTTATGTAAGGGCGTGTAATCGAGTCCCGCCTGCTATTGCGTTACTTTTTTAATGAATTTTTAGGCCGGATGAATAATTGGGTCTGAAAAATTAACCTAAACCTGGCCAATTAATCCCGGCAAATTCACGCCTGTCGAATAAGCATATTCAAAAAATAATGATTGCTTGTTGGATCGCGAACCCATCCTGAAAAAAGGAATGAACTATGGTCGTTACCGCTAAAATTGCGCGCATCAGTCTGTTGCTGGTTGCGGCGGCTGCGCTCGGGTCTTGTGCGATGCAAGAGTCACAGACGGCTGACGTAAATTCCATGCCTCTTGCTGCTGCGGCCTCCGCGCAAGTTGGGCACAGAAAAAATATTGATGAATTGTCCGCGAGTGAACTGGCTGCTTATGAGCATGCAGTCGCTGTGTTGAAGAAAAAAAGCCAGGACAATGTATTTGATCGAACAGGCTTTATCTGGCAATCCTGGGTTCATAACTGCACTACGGTGGCGGTTGCAAATTCGCGTCAGGCTGCCCTTGCGGAAACGGATATGAATCGTTATCTGCTTAATCAGGCAGCACCGGACAGCTGCAATATCCATACATTCCTGAACACCAAAGGCATGAAAACCCATGTCGAATATCCTGGTGAATGCGAGCATCAAAAAAATACTTTTTTGCAGTGGCATCGCGCGCAATTGTATTTTTATGAAAAGGCATTACAGGCCGCTGACCCCGAAGGAAAATCCGGGCCGAGCACTAAAAATGTCACCTTACCATTTTGGAATTTCACGCAAAAACCCAGCGGCATTCGCTATCCGGCGGCTTTTGAAAATCCCAACTCCCCACTGTTTGACGCTACGCGCACTCATGAGCCTTTAGCGAGTTCACTCCCCACCAGCTCACCCTATTTATTAGCCTATATGCTTTATTACGATGACTGGGAAAATTTTGGCGGCGATGAATACGGTAATCGCGGCGGCGGCGATCTGGAAACCAAAATCCATAACAGAATGCACGCGGTTTACATTGACGGCCATATGGCCGATAACCAAACCGCTGCGTTAGATCCTATTTTTTATGTATTCCATAACTTCCTGGATTACAGTTTTGAAAAATGGATTGAGTTGCATGGCGCTGCGCAAATAACGGGTGGCGATATGTACATGCGCGGAGAGCAGGATATCAGTTTGCCAAAACCACAAGGCTATGATCCCGGTAGCAGTACTGAAATACGCAAAGATTCTGGCGATTACCTTCCCAATATGGGGCGCGCTGCAATTTATTACGATATTCAAAAACAGGGTTATGGTTTTACTCCCAGCAAACAGGGTGATTTTATTCCCCAGGCGGAAATTCTTCAGTTAATCAACCAGCATCAACAAGCGGGTTTTGTCTTTGGCGATAATAAAATAAGTTTGTTTAGCGCATTGTTAAGTTACGGCAGTAGCCAGGCTGTTGCAAATCCGCAAGCAACTTTATATGGCCGCTACAAAATTCCGAGTGTTATTAATCCGGCCAGCAAAATCTTATTAAGTTTTGATCGCAACCACACAGATCCGGATTACAGTTTCCAGGCCGATGTTTACCTTTATCCTGAATCGGTAAAAGAAAATATTGCCAGCGCAGAATTCCGCAATCGATACCTGGTAACCAACACCGCGCATTGGGGATTATCCGGCACCCATGCCGGGCATCACCTCGCGATTGGTTTGGATGTTAAAGCGGTTATTAATAGCCTGGTAAAAAGTAAAGCGGGGCAAACCTGGAATATTGCTTTGGCTATCAGTGAGGCTGGACCAGATAAAATTTCTGCTCGCGATTTTTCTCCACCAGAAATACTGGTGAAGTAAACAACTCTTCCTACAACGCATTCCGGGAACCAGACATGAGTAAACTCAGTTTCGCCAGGGATATCAAATGCCTGTTCGCAAAATATATTAATGGGATGACGGATGTTCCATTGGCTACCAGCGAGGGTGTGAAAACATTGCAGTTGGGCAGTTATGACAGCGTGAAATATTTTTACTACCAAATTCAGGTAGCTATTCACGGTTACGATTTTGATCGTGCCGGTCATCCCTTGGTAGACGAAAAATATTTACTGCGTGATCCCAGCGGAAATTTTGTAAAGTCGGCGCCACACCCCATGCCGCCCGAACCACCTCAGGGCGATGGCAGGTTGCCGCAAGAGGCAATTAATTTATTTGACCAATGGGTGCGGGATGGCATGTTGCCCTAATGAGTGGCCTTTCATTTTTTGGAGTCGATAATGTCATACACAGGTTTGCGTATTCATCCTGCAATTGGAATTGCACGTGTTGGTAATAGTGATGACTATTACCTCGGCCCGGAAACCATGGCGGGCATGGATATTCCTGGTAAAACCCTGACCGGCGGTGTGCCCATTCAACCCGGAACCGAGGGGGATACCATTACCAGTGCTGATGTGCGCGATAAAAGCGGCAAGCTCAAACGCCAGGCGGCGCGCTTTCGCATTTATCAGTACGCATTTTCAGATAAAGATGGCGTGGAGTCATATCCCACTGGCCAGGGTGAAGAAGTTAAAATAGGTTCATTGGTCGATGGTAAAAAAGTCAAAGATATTATCTGGATCGTACATCTTGCCAATAAAAAAGCAAACACATGGTTAGCTGGCGATGGCCTTGCTCCGTTCCAAAAAAATGGTGTGCCTGATGTACGTAATCCTGCATTTGGTCCGCACCTTGATGATGCGTCCCGAATAAAAAAATTGGTTATTGATGCGGGGCCGCGTGCGCTCAGTGCAGGTGCAAATGCCACTGTGCATTTTGATAAAGCAACGCCCGCGTCCGCGTACAATCCATCACAAGCTGCAATAACATTTTTACCCGATTACCCTATTCATTTTCCTGCCAGCGAAAATTCGACGGATAATTCACCATTGCACAGCCGTGCAATCACAACACTGGGTTCGATTGCAACCGAAAGTAATGGACGGCTCATTGTTCTGGGCGGTTATGGTTTGGCATGTGGTTTTGATCGCAATGGCAATTATTCAGCCAATGCTGCACTTGATGGCAACGTCAATAATGATTATTGGCTGGACGATACTGCTGATGGCCCGGTAACTGCAGTGTTGGTGTTTGATGATGGCAGTTGCCGTGAGGCGGATACTGGTGCCTGGGTGATTTCGGCAGACCCAGCCTATGCGCCACAAATTACCAACGTGGTTACCCTATGGGATGACCTCTATTGTACCTGGTTGGAAAATTGCGGGCTGCAACCAAAAATTTACCATAACAATCAATACCAAAATACCTACCAGGTAAATTTTTCCAATGAGGTATACCCCGTTTTTCGTGCAGCTTCCTTGCAGAAATGGAATACCTATTTGCCTGCGCGGGCTATAGCTAAACATGATCAGGTAGGGAAAATCAGCGCGGATTGGAATGAATTCCGCATCATGAATTTTATTCGCGACCCCAATAGCCCCGAAGAAACCCAACAGGGTAGCCCGCTAATGCCGCTATCCCTTGGCGATGCGGATAAAAGTTTTTTAAGCCCGACAAGGGCACAATATTTTTTCCTGCAACAATGGGCTGCTGGGCAATACCTAAACGATAGAGAGCTAAAAAATAGTGATCTAACAGATAATAAAAGTTTGATCGATGCGGCCTTGGGAGAGGGAGAAGCGCTGGATAAAACCATTTTGTTTAATTGCCTTGGTGGCCGCTTTAGTCCCGGCATTGAAATGAGTTTTATTGTGCGCGATATCAATCTCTATCAGTGTAATTGGCAGCGCCATAGTAATGGTGGGCCATTTCGTATTCGCGCGAAAAAACTGGATTACCAAATCGCCAATAAAAATAATCCTTTTTTAGGTGTTGGTTACATTCCATTGCGTGACGCACCAGTAGAGCCGGGGGATTTGAGTAAATTTATGGCGCTGCCCTGGCATACGGATTACAACTCCTGTGCGACCCACACCCCGGACCCAAACCCGGGTTCAGTTTATCCGCGCGATAAAAAAGTACAGCAAGAGGAAATGCAAACGCTCAAGGCAAATTGGGATAAAGGCATGCCGGATTTCAATACCTTGTTGTATTCATCCTGGCCCGCACAGCGGCCGGTTGCGGTATATACCTACGATGATGTGGTCGCCAACGATTACCAGCTTTCTGTGCCGCGTTTTTCTGTGCGTGGTGCCGGTACTGCTGTACCAGCCAATATTATTGAACCCGCGCAATTAACTGCACCGTCCAGTTGGGAATTTTCATTAAGCGCTGAACAGATTGGGCGTTATCAGGATAGGCGCGGAATTTTATTAAATTGGCACAACATTGGTATTGTGATGCAAGCGCCGGCAATTGCGGATAAATCGAATTTATTGCAGGAGGAATATTATCTTGAGGTGGCCAGTGGTTTTGATGTTGATGAAAGCAATCTGGTTGAGCCATGGCCCAATACCGTGATTGATAAAACCTACCCGCCTGCCAAGTAAACAATCATGACAGATTTCAGTCCGGTTTCCGCTTGCCAGGTTGCAATTATTGGAGGAGGTCCTGCGGGTTGCGCCTGTGCGTTGGCCTTGGCACAAGCAGGTGTAACAGATGTCATTATTATTGAGGCCAGTGATTATTCGCATTTCCGTATTGGCGAATCTATTCCTCCGGATATCCTGAGGCTTTTGCAAGCACTTAATATTGATCAGGCTTTTTTGCACGAAAATCACATTCCGCATTATGGAACCCGTTCCTATTGGGGTGATGATCGGCCGGGTTATAACGATACGGTGATGAATCCTTTTGGCAATGGCTGGCACCTTGATCGCTGCCGCTTTGATAAATTCTTGGCGGAGCAAGCTGATGCGCGCGGAATCAGTGTGTGGACCAATACGCAATTTATTGCATCGAAACCGGATCATCAGGGTTATGAGTTATTGCTCAGAGATAACAAGTCAAAAAATAAAGTTACGCATCAACTTCACGCTGATTTTGTGGTGGATGCCACAGGCGGGCGTTCGTGCTTTGCACGTCAGCAAGGCAGCCGCCAGCAACATCAATTGCCCCTGGTTGTTACGGCGGTGCGTTTTGAAATGCAAGAACAAACACCTGAGCAATCCGGTTTAACGCACATAGAGGCAACCACACATGGTTGGTGGTATGGCGCGCATCTGCCGGATAACTATTTTTTGCTGGCGTTTTATAGCGATGCTGAAACCGTAAAAACACTTGGATTAAAGCAACCAGAAAACTGGATGAGCTTGTTGGCTTCTGCACCCAACAGTGCACATTTGCTGGCTGCTAAAAATAGAAATCCTGTGGCGGTTATGGGTTTTTCGGCACCCTCCTATTGCCTTGATCAAGTTGCAGGTGAACGCTGGCTGGCGATTGGTGATGCAGCCTCCTGTTGGGATCCGATTGCCTCCCAGGGCATTATTAAGGCGATGGCAAATGGTATTTCGGCGGCGCGCTTAATAGTGGGTGCGCAAAGTTTGCAACAATTTGAATTTGGCTTGCAACAAACTCACCAGCAGTATCTCGCTATGCGGGCGCAGTTTTATCAGATGGAGCAGCGCTGGCCTGAATCGTCTTTTTGGAAAGCGCATCATGGCTCTTGATGGACAGTCACTGTCATTCCCTTGTAGAAATAACAGCGCATTCAATTATTCTTGTAACCAGTTTTGGTAATAATTTAATAACTATTGATTGGAGGTGATTATGCCGTTTCATAAATTTCATTCACGCAATGCCACTCGCTTTATGGCGATATGTAGTATTGCACTTTGTAGCCCCTTGCTGCTGGCGGAGGAAGCCTTTGATGCACCAGCCGCGCTATTAAAGCTGGATGAACTTAAGAGCCTTAGTGTATTGGGTGAACGAGACCCCGCAACATACAACGCAAGTGCGCCGTTTAAAACAGCGCGCAATAATCTAACCGTTGCAGCACAACAGGGGCCGCATGATGTGGCCTATGATTTGCCGATTGGTTATCAGGAAGGAAGTATTTACAACCCGGCTACGGGTAAGCATGACAAAGTGAAGCTGCGCGCCTACGCCGGAAAATTTATTGCACCTGCTGTGATTATGGAGCCAGGTCAAACCGTACGTTTTAATTTAATGAATAATTTGCCGGTGCCCAAAGTGAATTGTGCGCGGCCGGATATGAATACCCCGGCACCGCCTACCTGTTTTAATGAAACCAATCTGCATTCCCATGGCTTGTGGATATCGCCAACCGGTAATAGCGATAACGTGCTGTTATCCATTGACCCAGGCGTTGCATTTGAATACGAGTACAACGTTCCCGCAGACCATCCAGCGGGAACATTTTGGTATCACCCTCACACCCACGGTTCTACCGCAATGCAAGTGGCAAGTGGTATGTCGGGTGCGCTGATTGTAAAAGGGGATCGCAAACCCACGCCGGAAAATAACGGCGATGTGGATACACTTCTGGAGCCTTTGGTGGGGCAAGGCGGGGTAGAG
Source organism: Gammaproteobacteria bacterium (assembly GCA_021151625.1). Classification (GTDB taxonomy): domain Bacteria; phylum Pseudomonadota; class Gammaproteobacteria; order Pseudomonadales; family Cellvibrionaceae; genus Cellvibrio. Next base: position 13,551 of record JAGKWY010000064.1, read on the forward strand.
GCAGAAATTAAATTGCTCCAGCAAATTCCCTATGCTTGTTTTAACGATAAAGGTGAAGTTAAAAAAGATAAAAATGGCCTGTGGATTTGTGAGGAGGGCGATGTTGGTGTAGTTGAAGATTTTGATTTGCAGGTCTCCAGTCCGACCGCATGGGGAAAATCCGGGCGTTACACACTCATTAATGGGCAAGCGCGTGCGCGCATTAATGCCCGTGCCGGCCAGCTGTACCGTTGGCGGTTGATTGATGCCGGTTTTAATGAAACAGTGAATTTGCGTATTCGCGAAATTAAAAGTACTAAAAGTAGCGAAGCCCTGGCGGTTGCTGGTGAGTTAACTAAAAGTAATATCGAAAAAACCTGTAATGGACCGGAGGTTACGCAATTCGAAATCGCCAGCGACGGGTTAACCCACCAAAAGATAATTAAGAAAAATATCAACGTGCTGCAACCAGGTTATCGCAGCGACATACTATTTAGCTTGCCTAAGAAAGGTATTTATTGTGTCTATGACGATGCTTCTACCTCCGCTGAGGCCAATGTGAGTGCGACTAGCGAAAATCCCAAAGTGCTCGCCATTATTGTTGCTAAAGGTAAGGATGTTGTGAGTGACCAGGAGAAATTCCTGAAAGATACTTTGGTTGGTTTGGCTGAGAAACAGTTTGACGGCCCGGTAGAAAAAACCATTGTTGATGATTTGCAGAAAATGGAATTGAATAAATTTGTTCCCCATCAGGATATTACCCCGGCAGAAATTACCGCATCAAATCAAAAGCCGGTTTACATTGAGTTTAATCTGGTGATACCCACCAAAGATAATCCGGATGTTCCCGTGCAATTCCTCATTAACAATTCTGCTTTCCAAATGGGGCGTGTTGATCAAACCTTGACATTGGGCGCGGCACAAACCTGGTTCCTGTCATCGAAAAGTGTTAACCATCCGTTCCATATCCATGTGAATCCATTTCAAATTATTAGTATTAAGAGTAAGTCAGGAAAACCGTTAGATCCCCAGTATAAAGATTTAGTGGGAACCTGGAAGGACACACTATTCGTTAACACTGATGTGATTATTGAAACTCGCACCCGCTATGAGCGTTATATTGGTGAATATGTATTGCATTGCCACATCCTTGAACATGAAGACCAGGGCATGATGCAAAGCGTTGAGGTTGTGTTACCGAGAAATACCAGCAGTGGCGGGCATGGTGGGCATCACCACTAATACAAGATAAATTTATTGCATTGTTATTCGGAGTGGTTATCCGGGGCGGCTATCTTTGATGGCTGCCCCGGTTGTTATTAGATGTAAGGAATATCTCAGCTCTACACTAGTGTATGTCTCATCCTGCTAAAAAAGCCCTGCGTGGCGCGTCGATCGATTGACAGCCGCAGGTTAGGCCCTTCATTCTCCCTGCGCACCCAAGTGACTCAGTTGTAAATCCAATCAGAGTCACATCTATCATTACAATAATATCCGGTGCACGCATTTCGCGTTGCGGCAATTTGGTCTGAGGTCAGCCTTTGACAATCACTATAAATTGCCGCGAGGAAAAGGAAATGCAACACCGCAAGTGCAGGTTATTTAGCAAGAATTTATTATGGGTTTCGTTAGCATCTTTGTGTGGTTCGCTCGATGTCTATGCCCAAACCAGTCCCACTATATCGCCTTCCGCAAATTCCACCACCAACAATGCTGCCGTGCAAAACGATAGTGGTGTAGAGGATTTGTTAGTAACCGGTTTTCGCTCCAGCTTATTTTCAGCGCTTGAACAAAAGCGTGCGGAAACGGCGGTGGTCGATGTGATTAAAGCCGAAGATGTAGCCAAGTTTCCCGATAACAATCTCGCTGAATCCTTACAACGTGTTCCCGGTGTTGCCGTTGCGCGCGATGGTGGCGAAGGGCGCAGTATTTCCGTGCGTGGTCTGGGACCGGATTATACGCGTGTGCGGTTGAATGGTTTGGAAGCACAAACCACTTCTAATGGTTTTGAGGGTATTAATCGCACCCGCGGTTTTGATTTCAATGTGTTTGCCTCAGAATTATTTAACAGCTTGACTGTGCGTAAAACTCCTTCTGCAGAAGTGGAAGAGGGGTCGCTGGGGGCAACAGTCGATTTAAAAACCGCGCAACCTTTTGATAATGTCGGCCCGCAATTTACAGTTGCAGGAAAATTGGGCTACAACGACCTGAGTGAAGAAACGGATCCTCGCTATGCGCTGCTCGCGTCCAATACTTTTTTGGATGATAGCCTGGGGATTCTTTTTTCTGCGGCCTATTCCGAATCCAATAAAATCAGCCAGGCCAGTCACAATTTAAATTGGGATCGCATGACTGATAACGGCGGCTGGTGCGACCCCATGAATGCGGCGGGTGTTTGCTTTGGCGAATTGCCGCAGGGCATTAGCTATGAACAATTAAAATCCTCCAGCATTTATCACCCGCGTATTCCGCGCCTCGCACAATTTAATGTGCAGAATGAACGCCTGGGTATGACCACATCCCTGCAATGGCGCCCGGCAGAGAGCACAGAAATTTCGCTGGATCTGCTCTACTCAAAACACGAGGGGCTGCGTCAGGAAAGTTTATTAACGCCGATTGGAATTTTTCGCGGGCAATCTCAGCAGGGCAAACCGGAAACCATAGTGCGCGAAGCAGAAGTGCGCGGTAACGATTTGATCTACGCCAAACTGGATAACGTTGACTTGCGTGCAGAGACTTCCATTTTTGATTTCAATACCGAGTTTCAACAAGCCGGTTTAACCATTGAGCACGAATTCAGTGAACGCCTGCGGATGGATATGCAATTGGGCACTTCCGATTCTGATTTTGACGAACCGCGCGAAACCACCATCCAGGTGGACAGACTAAACACCGATGGATTTATTTACGATTTTCGCGAAAGCATGAAGCACCCGCGCATTGTGTGGGGGTTCGATACCAACAATCCTGCGAATTATTATTTCGGCCCGGCACAGCCTGGTTTTACCAGCGGTTCAACGGGGCCGGAAATTCGCTTGCGCCCACAGGCAGTAGAAAATAGTTTTGAGCAGGCAGAAATTAACTTTGCGTATGATGCAACCGATGTCTGGACCATTAAATCCGGTCTTAGCCAGCGCGAATACACCATGGATTCCGATTCGCAGCGCATGGCCAATGAACGCAATGTGCCGACACTGCCGGCAGGTATCAGCGTTGCAGATTTGGTGGTGCCATTTTCCGGCTTTGATGATTTTAGCTTACCTGCCGATACTGCCACCTCCTGGATAGTGCCGAGTGAGGCCGCGTTTATTGAAGTATTTGATATTTATAGCAACACAGGCGCCTTTCAATTGCGACGCGATCTGGCCTCGGCGCGCAGCAATATTTTCTCCATCGGTGAAAAAGATTTGGCGGCTTATGTGCAGGCAGATTTCAATGCGGAGGTTAGTGGTATTCCTGTGCGTGGGGATCTGGGGGTTCGCTATGTAAAAACCGAGCAGGACTCCCAGGGTTACGCTGAGGCGGGTTTAAATACCCAGCAACTATTTGTATCGCGCACTTATGAAGACTGGTTGCCCGCAATAAATTTGGTGGCGGAATTGCAGGAAGATATTTCACTGCGTGCATCGGCCTCCAAAGTTATGACACGCCCACCGCTATCGCAATTAACACCGGGCGGTTCAGTGAATGTGTTTGGCGGCACGCGTTTGGTGAATCAGGGTAACCCCAATCTTGATCCGATTGAAGCCGATGCATTTGATGCTGGCATTGAATGGTATTTTGCAGAAGGTTCAGTGTTATCTGCAGGCTATTTTTATAAGGATGTAAAAACTTATATTGCTACGCTGCGCACTACCCAGGCATTTAATACCCTGGGTATTCCCGATGCGGTATTAACTGGCACCGGTGTGTTGCCTACAGATGATTTTACGTATTCGCGCCCGGTGAATAGTGAAGGTGGACCGCTGCGCGGTATTGAATTAAATTTGCAGGCACCGTTTAGTTTTCTATCCGGGTCCTGGCAAAATTTTGGTTTGCTCGCCAACTACACTCATGTGACTTCCGATATTACTTACATAGTGAATCCCGCATTACCAGTAGGTGCTGCGGGTAGAACAGCAGTGTTGCCGCTCATTAACCTCTCAGAGGATACTGCGAACTTAACCGTATATTACGAGCAGGATGGATTTCAGGGCAGGGTGTCAGCTTCTTATCGCGATGATTATTTGCGGATAGTGCCCGGCCTAAATGGGCAGGATGCGGATGGCACTGCTGGCAGCATGTATGTGGATGCGTCTTTCACCTACAGCTTCAACGATCATTACCAAATTTCTTTTGAAGCACAAAATTTGGGGGATACTTACGAGCATTTGTATAACGACACCAATGCCAAGCGCAATGAATATTACCGCAACTTCGGTCGGCAGTATTTTATTGGATTGCGTTATAGCTACTAATAGGGTTGTAGGCAATTACTTTCTGCTAATGACGAATAAAAAAGCGAGCAATAATTTGCTCGCTTTTTTTGTTGGGCGAAAAACTATTTAGAGCGTTTGCGTCCCAGTAGAACACAAGCAAAACCGATAAATAGCAACGCCAGATTACCGGGTTCAGAGACTTCCGTTGGGATTTCGTTAATCCCTAAACGTATACGATAACTGCCATCATTATCGTCGTAGGCACCTGGTGCACCGTTAAAACCAAAACCATCTGGAATGCCCAATATCAATCGTGTTGCACCCGTTGGTGCAATAAAGGTTTGGAATAAATCACTGGCGGTTTTGCCGTCGCCAATATAGAACACCTGGCCGAGTTCGGGTGTTAGCGATAGGAAATCAATACCCAAACCACCGGGAGTGAAATCCAGTGTTGCTGGTGCGCCGCTGGAGGGAATCATATCGTTCAGAAATACACCAGTTAAGGCGCCTTGTGGGCCAAAATAACCGCTAATTCCACCCAGTGATGTTAAGCTGCTGCCACTCGAACCATTGCCGCCTGGGCCAAAATAAGGGGCGCCAATACCATTAAAGAAACTTATGCCGCCCACCGCTGGATCAAGCGCGCGAATAATGTCGCCAGCAGATACTGCAATTTCTGGTGGAAGGGTTTCTTTAATTTCCTCTGGCGTACTACCGCCATGGCGAATTAAATAATCATCCGGTCCACTCCATGGTTGGCTGGCATCGGGAATAGTGAGGTCAGTGCGGCCTGCGAGAAAGATGGCGTCGCTACCATCGATAGTGAGATCAATAATTGCTGCGTGGGTAGCCGGTGTGGAAAATGCAGCCAGTAAAGGCAGGCTGGCAATAATTTTTTTGAGGTGTTGCATAAAGTTCACTCCTTAATAAATGAAAAAGGTTAATGAAAGTCCTTGTGCAAAGTCGGTCACAAACCGGGTGTTGGCAGGCACTGCGTTTTTTAATAGCAATAAGTGTGCAGGAAATTTTTTTTAATTCGTGATCATGTATTTAGCTGTTTCCTACTGCTACATGAACAATTTGTGCTGTAAGAATTATCGATAGGCATTTTAGGCTAAATGTGATTTTAATCACGCGCGCATTGCTTTCTGTTTTCTGGCGCATAAAATTAAAAATTAGCTATTATTGGTCGCGTGAATTAGAAACACTGAGTCAGTAGGATTTTGTTGCTGCAATTCTGGTGGGGGGAATTCATTAGTTTTACTGCATCAGTGTCTTTATTGCAGCAGGCGTAAACGAAGCCATAAAAGTATTAACGCGGTTTATTAAAAGGAAAAAATATGTCCAACATTAAGCTCTATGTCGATTCCCATTATGCCAGCCCCTGGGCTATGGCCTGTTTTGTAGTGTTGCAGGAAAAAGGCATTGCTGCTGAATTGATCCCCATTAACCTGGATACTGCCGAAAATAAACAGCCGGAATTTAGCAAGCAATCGCGCACCCAGCGCGTGCCGTCATTGGTTGAGGGTGATTTTTCCTTGTCTGAATCCTCCGCTATTTGCGAATACCTGGAAGATACTTTTCCGGAAAACCCGGTATTTCCGCGCGATAAAAAAGCCAAAGCACAAGCGCGCCAGATTCAAGCCTGGATTCGCAGCGATCTTCTCGCGCTGCGCAAGTTGCGCCCAACCGAAGTTATTTTCTATGGCAAGAAATACGAGCCGTTATCTGCCGAAGCTTTGGTTGCAGTAGAGAAATTATTTTCCGTCGCCAATTCACTCTTGCAACCCGGGCAAAAAAATCTATTTGGTGATTGGTGCATTGCCGATGTGGATTTGGCGGTAATGCTAAAACGCTTAATGCTGCACGGCGACCCAGTCCCTGAGCATCTTGCTGCGTATGCCAATGAACAATGGCAACGCCCATCGGTGCAACTGTGGGTTAATAAACAGCGCCCGCCGTTATAGTTCGCGCATAGCTATTGTTGATAATTGCATAGGTTGTTTGTTGGGGAATACTAATGGATGAGAACCGTTGGGTTGCATTAATGGCGCAATTGGGGCTGCAGGAAAGCCGCGATCAGTGGTGTGCTCTGCAAAATGCCTATGCAGAGAAACATCGCCATTATCATACTGCTGAACATATTTCCGCGTGTTTGCAGCATCTGGATCAGGTTAAACATCTTGCTGACAATCCTGCGGAAATTGAAGTGGCGTTGTGGTTTCACGATGCCATTTATAAGCCTCGCTCCTCCACCAATGAACTCGATAGTGCCAACTGGTGCAGTGATTTTTTGCAAGCTAACAACCTTGATCCATCGGCAATAACTAGAATTCATCAGCTGATAATAATCACCTGCCATAACGCCGTTCCCGCCACCAACGATGAGCAATTGCTGGTAGATATTGATTTGGCAATTCTCGGTGCACCAGAGAATGTGTATTGGCAATTTGAAGGCAATGTCCACAAGGAGTACCAGTGGGTCCCAGGTTTTATTTTTCGCGCAAAGCGCAAAGAAATACTGCAAGGCTTTTTGCAGCGTGAACGTATTTATTATCACGATTATTTCTTTGAGCGCTTAGAGGTGCAGACGCGGTTGAATTTGCAGGCGGCTATTGCGCGGCTGTAATTCTCTATTGACGATAAAAATTTATGAGAGATCCAAGAGCAATTTTAGCAAAGCGATTAAAAGAGCCTTACTCGCCCAAAGATCAGGATTGGGAGTGGGTTGCTTCCAAGTCTGATCGTGTTTGGGAGTACATTTTTCTCTATCAGAAGCCCTTTGTTAGTCGAGCTGAAAAAGAAATATTGATGGAGATGATGTTGCAAGCTGTAAATGATATAAAGCTGGAGTTTGGTTATCTGCCCAGATTCTGGCTTAAAGTCCGTGCGCTGTTGCTCAATAATATTTCTATTCACGCTAAAACAATTCAATACTGGTCTGGTATTCACAGCTTTGTCCCCATGTGCAATTCGTGGGCAATAGCGAAGCAACTTAGAGTTTTATGCACCCATACTGTGATCAGTGCGAGAGTTAGGCGGTGAAAGGCTGCATATCTCCAGTTATATTTTTGGTGATTGTCAAAGTGTTGCTACACTGACTTCTTCTAATGGGTAAATTTTTTCCTGTAAATGTATGGCCTTGGCTGTTGAGTAAATTGTTAAATGGGAGTGCTAATGAGCATTAAAGACTTTGAGGAAATAGTTAAAATACTTACTACCGTTCTTGGTGGTTATACAGTCGTTCTTGTGGCACTTTTTTCATTCTTAGGGGTAATTATTATAAACAGGATTAAGGAAAAAGATGCTGCTATATACAAGGAAAATATTTTGCAGTTAGAGAAAATTCTAACCGCAAAAATAAATGCCCTTAACTCAAAAAATGAAACTACAGTTTTTGTTCATAAAAAGCAATATGAGAAGGAATTCGACGAATATCAAGATGTTTGGCAAAAATACGTTGATCTTTATCTCGATTTTCAGCAATTGGAAAGCAATGCGGATTCATTTGAAAATTACGAAAAATTCCTAGAAAGCTATATATTAAAATATAACGAAGTTAAGAAATTTGTATTAAATTCACGTCCATTCCTATATTTCAAAATACAGAATGATGCAAAGGAACTAATACTGAGCTACCAGGATTCGATAGAATTATTATTTGGTCATGAACAAAATTTGACAGAACTAAAATCTTCCGAAGAGAGATTGTCATATTTGGCGGAATTTAGAGCGAAACTAGAAGGCAAGAGAACGGCAATTGATGAAAAGATGAAATTTCTATCTGACAGCATAAGAAATCGTTGGCAAAGTATGTCGATAATAGAGTCAGTAATTTAACAAGCGACAGTGGTGAAAAATTAATACCTGCGACGAAAATTTAGCTGGATTGCTACTCGCAATTATCTCGCAACATGACATTCAAAATAGGCATCATTTTTCGCATGCAGGCAGCAAGTAGGTACGATTAGCGCAGCGTAATCGTACGCATGAAAAATCAATCGCCAAATTTCAGGAGGCAAGGAAATGCCCAATTATCGCCGCTTGCAAATACCTGGTTCTACCTGGTTTTTTACCGTCAACTTGCTGCAACGCCACAATAACAATTTACTGATAGAAGAAATTACAACCCTGAAGGCTTGCATTAAAAAGGTTCACCATGCTCGTCCGTTTGAGATTGTCGCTTGGGTAGTTTTGCCCGATCATATGCATTGTCTATGGCGGCTTCCAGAGGGTGACACTGACTATGCCACTCGTTGGCGATTGATCAAAACCTACTTTTCCAAAGCCATTCCTCTACAAGAACATCGATCATCAATGCGAATTAAAAATAACGAACGCGGTATTTGGCAAAGGCATTACTGGGAGCATTGGATACGCGACGAATATGATTTCAAACAGCATTTTGATTACATACATCGCAATCCTGTAAAGCACAAGCTGGTCAACCGTGTTGTTGACTGGCCTTACTCAACATTTCATAAATATGTAAAAGCAGGAATTTATCCCGCAAACTGGTGCGGGGATAACCGCGTAAAAATAGAAGCGGGTGAATAACATGCGTACGATTACGCTGCGCTAATCGTACCTACTAAATATTATCAGTCATTTTGAGTCCTCCGGCGGCCTGTTGTGCGAGGCGGGCCCTACAATTTCCTACCCCCCCTTAATAAACCGCACCGGCTTTTCCCAAACTGCCAAAACCACGCAACCTTCTTCGCTCACAATTTCATGGCTGGTGTCAGCGGGATTAATGAGGAATGTGCCGGTGTGGTATTCGCCGCGTTCGTCGCGTTGGCTGCCGCGGAGGATGAATAGAAATTCTGTGCCTACATGCAAATGCCGTGGAATTTGTGCGCCTGGGTGATAGCGCAGTAACGCGGAAGAGCAGCCCTGGGTGGGGTCGCCGTGTAGTGGCAGTATGTCCACGCCAGCGCGAAAATCCTGCCATTGCAATTCGGGATCATCAAAGTTCCTGTTGATTAAATCCGTCCAGACCAGATTTTTTTCCACGCTTATCTCCTGCGCTTGATTCATTTGCTAATCCCGAATTTATTGGGCCAGCGCTGCCAGCACATCACTAGAGGTTGCGACTGCACCGAACACGCCGCCTTGCATATGGATCATGGCCAGGGCCGCCTTGTGGTTGGCAGGATCAGTGGCAGCGCAACAATCGGCGAGCAGCACACATTCAAAACCGCGATCATTGGCTTCGCGCATGGTGGTGTGGACGCAGACATCGGTGGTAATACCGGTGAGAATAATATTTTTAATTCCGCGTAAATGCAGAACCATTTCTAAATCAGTCGCGTAGAAAGAACCCTTGCCGGGTTTATCGATAATGATTTCACCATCAATAGGCGCCAGCTCGGGAATAATTTCCCAGCCGGGTTCACCGCGAATTAAAATTTTCCCGCAGGGCCCTGCATCGCCGATGCCCGCGCCAATTTGACGCGAGCGCCAGCGTTTATTTGCGGGCAAATCCGCGAGGTCAGGCCTGTGTCCCTCGCGGGTGTGGATAATATGGAAACCGGCGGCGCGCATCGCCGGTAATAATTTTCGCAGCGGTTCAATCGGAGCGCGCGTTAAATTAATGTCGTAACCCATGGTGTCCACATAGCCGTCTTTACCGCAAAAATCCGTTTGCATATCGATAATAATCAGCGCCGTATTGTCCGGGCGCAGGTCGCCATCGTAGGGCCATTTATACGGAGTACTGTTAATAAACAGGGGCGAGCTGTTCATTAATAGCGGGGCAGTATTTTCTTGGCTGGTCATAATTGCTCCTTAATTATTAATGCGCAGGCTCGATAATTTCGTGTTCAGCTTCTGGCGCCTTATAGGAAACCACACTGAATTTCGCGCAGGCGAAGAGCACACCGGCAACGGCGAGATAAGCAAACGCAACAGTCGGTGATTCAGCTATGCCAATCGCTTCGCCGTGCATTAAACCGAAGAAGGTGAGCACAGAACTCGCGCAGGCAAATAATCCGGCTTTGATAAAACTGCGATCGATAATAAATGCGGTAATAGCGCCGAGCATCAAGCCGCCCAGAATCGCGCCGCCACCTAATACCGATAGGCCTTCGTACAACACACCGTTTTGCGCGAGCTTGTCGATACCGACGGCGGCGGCATTGGTTCCCGCCGCGCCCAGCACATTATCAATTTGCAACTTGCCCCAAGCAGCGAGATGAGGCATTAGCGAAACAATAATGGCAGGCGCGTGGGATGGATTGCCCATGCAACAGCCGATCAAACTAATTACACCATCAGCAGTTAGCACGCGTGTGGTTGGATAACTATCGCCCGCAACCGCAGCGCTCTCGACGTTATCCATGGCTTCAACCAAATCGTAAATACCGAAAGGAATTGCGGTAACTAAAATAATCCCGATAAATTCAAATCCGGAAAACACATGGCCGATTGCAGGAATAGGTACAGCAAAACCAAAACTGGTGAGCGACTGCGTAAGTTTTTCCAGACTTAATCCACCAAAGTTCAACCCCAGTGCCGTTGAACCCCAGGCGATTAATGTTCCTACAGCGATGGCAACCAGCCCGGCGGGAATGCCTTTGAAATAGCGCACACCGCCAAACCAACTTAATAAAATAATTGCAAAGCACACCACGCCAATTACCGGCGTCATAAACATTTCCAGCGCGGGGCGCAGTGAAATAAATGCAATGGAAACACCGGCGAGTGTGCCGAGTAATGCAGCGCGCGGTGTAATTTTGCGAATGTAAGGTGCAATGTAACCACCGATCATCAACACAAAACTTTGTACCAAGACCCAGGTTAAGCCCGCCTCCCAACCTTTGATTGGGTCGCCAGTGGTAAGCGATATCGGCAACATAATCACAAATACCACCACAAACATATGCGGCACGCTAATGCCTGAAGGCAGCGCGCATACATCCGTGCGGCCGGTTTCTTTTGCTAATTTGTAAGCAAGGTAGGCGTAATAAAGTGTGCTCAGGCACATCATTAAACCTACTGCCGGGAGTATGCGGCCAAACACAATATCGTCGGGCATTTGCAGCACAAAACGCAGCAGTCCCGTGAGTACCAGCAGATTTACCAGGATGTTAGTGCCAAAACCAAAAAGCGCATTCCAGTCGCCGGGTTTCCAGAGTTTTACATTGCTGTTGATAATGCTGTTCATGGTCTTGTCCTCTCCTATTCGTAGGGTTTACTAGCAGGGATAACGATTAATCTTTTTTTGTAAATCGGTTTTGAATTCGGCTTTGAAATTTTTTGCTATTTTTTAATTAAAAAATTTAAGGCGTTGTTGCGCTGGACATGCGTTTGGGCGTTAGCGCTGCAACCACAGCAGTGCTATTGCTCACCCAACCAAAAATGCCGCCCTGGGCCGGAATCATTGCCAGGGCGACACGGTGGAACTCGGGAAAATAAGAGGCACAGGCATCGCCCACTACCACGCAGCGATAACCGCGATCATTGCCTTCGCGCACAGTGGTGTGTACGCAGACTTCAGTGGTTACACCGCACACTAATAAATTTTCAATGCGTTGCTCCTTCAATACATCGTTTAATTCGGTGCGATAAAAAGCACCCTTGCCCGGTTTGTCGATAATAATTTCGCCATTCATGGGTGCGAGTTCGGGAATAATTCCGTGGCCTGGTTCGCCGCGTACCAACACTCGCCCCATGGGCCCGATACTGCCAATGCGCAACTCCGGTTTGCCGCGCATTATTTTTGCGGGCGGTGCATCGCTTAAATCCGGCAAATGGCCTTCGCGTGTGTGAATTACCAATATGCCGATTGCGCGTGCGGCGGCGAGTAGCGCCTGGCAGGGGGCAATGGCGGAGCGCAACAGGCTCACGTCATTGCCGAGGCTTGCACCGAAGCCACCGGGTTCAAGGAAATCCCGCTGCATATCGATAATCACCAGCGCCGTTTGTGCGAGCGATAAATCGATGGCTTCGGGTTGCGCACTTAAACTAATCATCAGGCAGTCTCTTTCGGATATAAGTAATTCACGGTTGTATTTTGAGCAATCACACCAGTTTTTTTCGCGCTGCTATTTTTAATCGCGTTGCTACTGTTTTCACTCGCTGCTAGAAGATCCATTTCACCATCAGCTCGGGAAAACTTTCGTCGACACCGTCGATGCCGAATTTGTTTTTCCAGATTTGGTATTCAATGCCTGCTTGAAATACACCGGGTGAATCAAACAGCGAGCCGACATCTAGCAACAGGCGCGGTTGGGTCACTATGTTGTCTTCAGCGGGGCCAACATCCCAGGCGTAATCAAAGAAACCTTCAAAGCTGAATTTGGCTTTGCCAATTGCAAACGGCATTCCCCATGCCAAGGTGATTTGCTGGCCCAGGTCGGTGCCGAAAGTCACTTCATTGCGCACGTACCAGTTGACCTGGAAGAAATTAAATTTGGGCAGTTTTAAATCCACTGCCACGCCGTACAAATAGGTGTGAAAACCTTCGCCCATCTCCATGGTGGAGGTGATTAAATAATCCTGAATAATTCCGGATGACAAATCCTTACCGGTCATTTTTCCGAAGCTGAAACGCGGGGAAATTTCGCCGTACCAGGACGTTTGGGTAAGCGTGCCGGTGCGATCCGGGTTGGTGATGTCCACAAAGAAAAAGTTATCGCCGTATTTCCAGCCGCTGGCGTGTTCCAGGGTAATCAGCGTGCGTTCTTCATCGCCCAGCTCGTAATCGGTGCCGTAGTGATACTGCAAATTGGTGCTGCTCCAGCGCGCATCGGCCTGTGTAAAAGAGGCTGTAGCCGCGAGAAAAAAAACGCCGGCAGCCATCAGGCTCCGGCGTAAACCTCGAGAACAAACATCAATGAAACTTGTAATCAAATCGGGCGCGGTCTTCAGGCTGGGCATGGCTGCATCCTCAAAAGTTTCTATTTATAGAACATTGTTGTATACAACGTTGGGTGCTGCATAAGCTGTGCCAGCCTATAAAACGACCACTAGTGAACCATTAACTTATTGATAAACAGAGGATTTATATCTGTTGGCTGGATGTGGAAAAAAGGCATGAGCGGTGTGGTATGGCTCCAAAACGCGGCGCTATCGAAGCCCGTTGCACCGCCAAAGTGCGAAGTGAATCGCTATTGCCCCTGAAGAACGGGTGGTTTGTTTACAAGGCTATAGGGCTCGCCTACCATGCCAATAAAGGCGCGCGAATGGCGCAACCCGCAAATGGAGCAGGTGTTTTGACTACCCCCAAATCAGCCGCACAGTTGGTGTACGACCAGCTCAAGAAAAAGATTATCGATTTCGAAATCTATCCCGGCACGCGTATTACTGAATCGGAAATTGCCGAGGATTTCCAGGTAAGCCGCACGCCCGTGCGCGCCGCGTTACAGCGGTTGGAAACCGAAGGCCAAATCACCATCATGCCCAAGCAGGGCTGTTTCGTGCGCTCGGTGGATATTGAAACCATCAGCCAGTATTACGATGTGCGCATTATGCTGGAGGCGAGTGCCGTTGAGCTGGCCTGCGACCATATGAATGACGATGACCTGGATGCATTGCAGGAAGACTGGAATGCCGAGCGGTTGGATGAAGACCTGGATATGGAAGAAATCAAAGCGCGTGAGGAAGCATTTCATATCGGCATCGCCATTGGCAGCGGCAACCCGGTGCTCGCCAATTATTTGCGCGATATCAACAACAATATCCGCATTTTGCGGCGGTTAGGTTTTCCGGATCGCCAGGCCGTAATTGAAACCTGCGAAGAACATTTTTCCATCTGCCAGCTAATCCGTGAAAAAAATAAATCACAAGCGCGCAAAGCCATGACCAAACACATCCGCAAAAGCCAGGAGCTCGCACGCAGCGTAACCCTCAGCCAATTGCAGCAGGCGATTAAGCGGCATAAGGCCTGATCCTGATTGGATCAGGTAAATGTTTGTGTCGCTATCTAAACGCTAAAAATTTAAAGAGAGAGTTTTCAATGAGTTCAACCGCTGAAGTTGCAACTAATTTTGGTGATATTGCCCACGCGATTCAACTGGCATTGGCGCCGGTATTTTTATTAACAGGTATTGCCGGTTTGCTCAATGTAGTAGCGGGTCGCCTTGCACGGATTATTGATCGTGGCCGCAGCCTTACCGAGCAACCGCTACCGGCGCATTTGCAAGACTCCCCCGAATTACCCAAAGAATTAAATCGCCTTGAACGCCGTCGCCACTACGCCAGCCTTGCGATCACCGCGTGCACTTGCTCTGCGTTATTGGTGTGCGTGGTCGTTGCGGTGATTTTTTTGCAGGTGCTATTGCAAGTGGAATTTAAATGGGTGATCAGCGCATTGTTTACTGCATCGACACTCACATTAATTGTTGGGCTCGCGTACTTTTTACGTGAAGTACATTTGGCTACGCGTACGGTGCGGATTAATGTGATTGCGCGGGTGGAATAAAAAGAGGTAAGCCGTGAACAAGAATGTATCCCCTGTTGGCTGGTATGTGGCCTCTTATCTTGTCCGCTTTGTGGAACTGAATTCGAACAATAACAGTAACCCTGACAGTAAATTTTTAGCCTGGGAAAATACCGTCATTGTTAGGGCGGATAACCTGGATGCTGCATATGACAAAGTAGTAGCCATTGCGATGTTGGATACCAAACCTTATGCGGGTGGCCCGGATGCTGTTCCGGTTCAGTGGCTATTTGAAGGTGTGACGGAATTGTTACCCATCTACGAAGACTTGGATGATGGTGCGGAAATTATGTATCGTGAAATTAATCCAACCAAGCTAAAAAATTTGCGGAAGTTGATCAGGCAAAAGGGGGAGTTTTCACAGTGAGCCCATTTTATTGTGATTGCTTGGTTCAAGGGAAAAGTTATAGGCAATAAATTACTAAGTAAATTCAAATAATAGGAGAAAAATAGATTGAGAAAGGTATTTGGTTTTACGTTATGTCTGCTGGCTACAAATCTATGTGCTCAAGAAAATAACAGCGATTTTTCATTTAATGGAAAACTTGGGTTATCGCCTTACACCGGTTTGTTGGGTGTTGAAATTCAAAAAGGTAAATGGAGCCTCGGGTTGGGTGTTCCGGGTAATGTATCGCTAAAACGCTACATGCATGCCAATGATGATTCCGTTTTCTATGGCGTATATTGGAATCAATATAAAGATAACAGTTATGACGACTATGAGCAGGGCGCCTATTTTGATTCGTTCGAGCGCAAAAGCTATGGGATTGGTGCGGGCTATATCTGGCTTTGGGAGTCTGGCTGGAATGTCTCCACTGGCCTGTCGGTGAGTGAGTTTGAAAAGGAATATACCAATTCTGATTTTAAATTAACGAAGGATGGTGTCAGGATTGAATTGGAACTGTCTGCCGGGTATAAATTTTAATTGGCGAGCGGATGAAATTGTACGCCCCAAAACTCTACATAGAGTTTTGGGGCCAAATCAAACCTAGTAGTACTTTAACTGCGTCGCCTTGCCCCAAAAAATTCGGTAGGAAAAAATGGTGTAGAGAATGATGGTGGGTAGTACTACTATGGCGCCATATAAAATAAACATTAGCGATTCCGGTGCGCTTGCCGCTTGCCAGATGTCGAGTTTTCCTGGCACCACTTCGGGGAAGAAACTGTAAGCCAAACCGATAAAGCTCAACAGGAAAATCATTGTTGCTGAGGCAAAGGGAATCCAGCAGCCGAAGTCATCGCTGTAGGGAAAACGACGTAAATAGCGATCCACAATAAATAACAGCACAAAACAAAATACCGGAATAATTAATAAAATTAAAAATAGCGGGCTGCCAAACCATTTGTTGAAAATGGTATTGCTCACCAGCGGGTTTACGATTGAAACCGCGACTATTCCCAGCGTCATTAACCAGGCACAGCGACGCGCCCACCAGGCCGCGCGTTTTTGTAAATCCCCTTCCGTTTTCATCACCAGCCAGGCAGCGCCGATAAAGGTGTAGCCGGCAGTTACGCAAATGGCGCTGAGCGCGGCAAACGCGTGGGCGGCAATACTTTGCTCAAAACCCATCACATAAAGGCCGAGCATATAACCCTGCGATAAGGTGGCGAGCAGCGAGCCGGTTTTAAATACTTTATCCCACAAGTCTTTGTGATCCGCTGGCGCTTTTGCGCGAAAGTCGAAAGCGACCCCGCGCAAAATTAATCCGGCAAGCATGACTGTTACGGGTAAATACAAGTGAAATAAAATCATGCTGTGCGCGAGCGGAAAGGCGATTAGCAAAATACCGATGCCCAATACCAGCCAGGTTTCATTCGCATCCCAAAAGGGGCCGATACTGGCGATCATGGTGTCGCGCTGGGCTTCGGAATCTTTGGGTAATAAAATCCCTACACCCAGGTCGTAACCATCCAGAATGGCGTAGATAAAAAACGCGAGTCCCATCAAGCCGATAAAAATAACCGGTAACCAAAATGCCTCGCCACTGGCTTGCGTTAATTCGTTCATGCTTTTGTCTCCTGGGCAGATTGGGTGAGCAGTTGATCTTGCAGGGTTTCAATTTCTTCTGGTCTATCCACCAGCACCGCTTTTTTCGCCATCAGGAAGAGTGTGCGTATATAAGCGATTAATAGCACCACATAGAGCGATAAATAAATGGCCAGCGATGTGCCGACATTAGTAGCCGGTGTTTTAGTCACGGCATCGGCTGTTGCCAGCACCCCCGTTACCAACCAGGGTTGGCGACCAATTTCGGTAACGTACCAGCCGGCGAGGGTGGCGATCCAACCAGAGAAGGTCATGCCCACAAATACTTTTAATAACAGCGGCGGAATTTCTTTTTTGCGCCAGTAAGTGAATGCGCCCCACCAGGCGACTACCAGCATCAACATGCCCACGCCCACCATAATGCGGAAACCGAAAAACATAGGTGCAACTGGCGGATGTGCATTAGGAAATTCGTTGAGGCCTTTTATTTCGCCCTCGGCGTGATGGGTGAGGATCAAGCTGGCGAGTTTGGGAATTTCAATCGCAAATTTGTTGCTCTGGGTTTCTTTATCGGGAATTGCAAATAAAACCAGTGGTGCACCTTTCTCTGTATGCCAGACGGCTTCTACTGCCGCGATTTTTGCAGGTTGATATTTGAGTGAATTTAAACCGTGCATATCGCCCAGGAAAATTTGCAGCGGAATTAAAATCGCTGCAGCAATGACGGCGGTTTTTAATGCGAGGCGCGGCGCGGGTTTGTGATCGCCTTTTAATAAACGATAAGCAGATAAACCAGCAATTAAAAATGCTGCGGTTAACCCCGATGCAATCAACATATGCGCGAGGCGATAGGGCATGGAGGGATTGAAAATAATCGCCAGCCAGTCGAGCGGGTAAGCTTTTCCATCGCGCATTTCAAAACCGACGGGTGTTTGCATCCAGCTATTGAGCGCAATAATCCAGAAGGCGGACATGGTGGTGCCGAAGGCAACCAAAAATGTGGCAATAGTGTGAGTGCGATTGGATACGCGCTTGATACCGAACAACATAATGCCTAAAAAAGTGGCTTCCAGAAAAAATGCGGTAAGCACTTCATAGCCGAGTAAGGGGCCGGCGATGTTGCCCACAGTTTCCATGTAGCCCGGCCAGTTGGTGCCGAATTGAAAACTCATGGTGATGCCGCTGACTACGCCCATAGCAAAGGTCAGTGCAAATACTTTTACCCAGAAGCGATAGGCGCGCATCCATACGTCGTCACCTTCGCCTTTGTAGCGCAATTTGAAATACACCAAAAACCAGCAGAGGGCGATGGAAATGGAGGGAAATAAAATATGGAAAGAAATATTGGCAGCGAATTGGATGCGAGAGAGGATTAGGGTGTCTATTGCTGTTGTGGCAAGGACTGCGGGTTCGAGAACAGATGGATCTGGCATGTAGAGTACCTCGATAAAAAGATAAAAATCCTTTTGGGTAAATATCAATTAATAAAAATTGCTCCGTAGAAATTTTTGGTGCGTTTGGCGAGATGGTCGTGTTGGGTTACGGTGCTCGCTGAGCTCGCGCCTAACCTGCGCGGCCCGACCCAACCTACGCGTACGCCAACATCATTTTGTAGATTCCTTTTTGGTGGAACCTAATAAACGGTCTTTCATATCCAGCACTTTGCCGATGCTGTTGCCGAGCTTGAGCAGTTTGCTCAATTGCGCGGAATCCAGGCGCTGGATTTCCTGCGTCCAGAGCGTGAGCATTTCAATCAGCTCGTGCATTTCGCGCATGCGCTGCTGGGCGTAGGCTTCGGCGTCATT
>JAGKWY010000158.1 GCA_021151625.1 Gammaproteobacteria bacterium
AGAAAAAACCTCTCCCAGGCCAGCCATATAGCCGCGATTGATTTGGGCTCCAACAGCTTCCATATGATTGTTGCCCAGTGGGATAACGGCCAGCTCAACTTGCTTGACCGTTTGCGCGAACCGGTACGTCTGGGGTTTGGTTTGCAGGAAGATGGCACGCTGAGTGAAGAGGCGCGCGAGCGTGCGCTCGGGTGTATGGAGCGTTTTGGCGAATGCCTGCGCGCTTATCCGTCGCGCAGCGTGCGCATTGTGGGCACCAAAACCCTGCGTAACGTGAGCGATTCTCGCCAGTTCTTGCGCGATGCCGAGCAGCGCCTCGGCCATCCGGTAGAAATTATCTCTGGCGACGAAGAAGCGCGTTTGATTTATCTGGGCGTCGCCCACTGCATAGCACCGGGTAAAGGCCATCGCATAGTGATGGATATCGGCGGTGCGAGCACCGAGGTGATCCTGGGTGAGGGTATGAAACCCTTGCTCAAGGAAAGCCTGAACATGGGCTGCGTGGCGCTGACCAAGAAGTTTTTTATGGATGGCAAGGTCAACGAGCGACTGGTAAGCAAGGCGCTGATTGCCTGCTTGCAGGAGCTGGAGCCGGTGCAGGACGAGTTTATCGAGCGCGGCTGGAACCAGGTGCTGGGCGCCTCGGGCAGTATCAAGGCAGTAGCCAAAGTTTGCGAAGCCAACGGTTGGAGCGATGGCACTATTACCCTGCAGTCGCTGGAAAAAATTCTCGCCCTCTATGTGCAACACGGCAGTACTGACTTGGTGTTGCCCGGTTTATCGGATGATCGCAAACCGGTGTTTCTCAGCGGGGTGATTGTACTGAGCGCGCTCTTTGATGCGCTGCGACTGGAAAGTATGGTGGCCGCTGACTGGGCCCTGCGTGAAGGCCTGCTGTTTGACCAGAAAGGCCGTTTGGAAAACCACGACATCCGCCAGGCGAGTGTTGATGCGCTCGCAGCGCGTTTCCATGTGAATATGGATAAAGCCAAAGCGGTGGAAAAAACCGCACTGGGTCTGTTAAAACAAGTCGCCAAAAGTTGGGATTTAATGGCCGAAGATGCCGACAAACTCCTGGCTTGGGCGGCACGTTTGTATCCGGTGGGATTGGATATCGCTCACAACGATTATCACAAACATTCGGCCTATATCGTCCAGCATGTGGACCTCGCCGGTTGCTCTCGCGTGGAGCAAACCCAACTGGCGGCGCTGGTGCTGGCCCATCGCAAACGCTTTCCTGCCAAAAGTTTTCCCATGGACAACACCGATTTGATTCGCCTCGCCATACTGCTGCGCTCGGCGGCGATTTTTCATCGCGGCAGAATCAAAGACGGCCTGCCCAGCATCAAATTAAAAGTTGAGAATAAGAAAATAAAACTATCCCTGCCGGAAAAATGGATTCACACCCATCCGCTGACCATGGCGGATCTGGAAACCGAGCAGCGCCATCTGGGTGATATCGGCTATCAACTGGATGTTATTGGTCACTAATTCGCGCGGGTAGACCATGCACACTCCCTCTTCAAAAAGCGGATACCTGTTTGCAGCGGGCGCCGTGCTTATCTGGTCCGGCTTTGTACTGGTGGCGCGTATGGGCGGCACCAGTAGCCTGAATTCCTTTGATATCACTGCCCTGCGCTTTGCGGTGGCAGCGCTGGTGTTTCTCCCGCTCTGGTGGTTCTGGAAGCGCATCCCCCTGTTTAATAAAACCGTCTTGTCCCTAGCGCTGACGGGGGGCATTGCTTACTCACTGGTGGTCTATCTCGCCTTTAAACATGCCCCAGCAGCACACGGAGCCGTTCTTATTTCAGGACTGCTTCCATTTTTTGTGCCGCTGATGGCGTTGCTGATTCTGAAAGAGCCGCTACGGCCCAACCTGCGTTGGGCGTTGCCGGTAATCGCACTGGGGATGATTTGTCTGGGTGTGGATATTTTCTCGCGCAGTGAAAACACCCTGGTTGGCGACCTTTTGTTGATTACCTCATCCCTGCTCTGGGCGCTCTACACGGTGCTCGCCAAACGTTCAGGGCTGGATGCCTGGGGCACCGCTATTGGCTGTGCGCTTCTCGCAGCGTTGATGTATTTGCCGGTGTATATCTTGTTTCTGCCCAAGGCCATTATGCTGGCGCCGCTTGGCGACATACTTCTGCAAGGCATTTATCAGGGCCTGGTAGTCGCAGTGATTGCGATGTTGTTTTACATGGCCGCCATGACTCGCATTGGCCCCGCCAGAACTGGTGCCTGCATGGCCATGGTGCCAGCATTGGCGGGACTGGGAGCATCCCTAATATTGGGTGAGCCGTTAAATGCCTGGCTAATTACCGGATTATTGGCAACCAGTGCGGGTGCCTGGTTAGGTGCGAGGTAGGTGAATTATCTCACCGAGCTTTGCAGTTGCTGATCCTGCTGGTGGCGTTCCAGCGCCAGTTCAATCAAGGTGGTAATGAGTTGGGTATACCCTAACCCACTGGCTTCCCAGAGCTTTGGATACATGCTGATATTGGTGAAACCGGGCAGAGTATTTACTTCGTTAATGATGATGTCATTGGCTGCAGTGAGAAATACATCCACGCGCGCCATACCTTTGCATTCCAGTGTTTGAAATGCCTGAACAGCAAGTTGCTGGATCGCGCGATTGATAGCGTTCGGTAAATCCGCGGGGGCAACAACGCGCGCACCTGTCTCGCTAATATATTTGGTGTCGTACGAATAAAACTCATCGTTGACAACAATCTCGCCGCACACACTGGCTTTAGGATAATCATTGCCCAGCACTGAGCATTCAATTTCGCGTCCAACAATCGCCGCTTCCACTAATACTTTATGATCAAAACTAAATGCCAGTGCAACAGCCTGATTAAATTCCTGTTCGTTTTTTACCTTACTCACTCCAACAGATGAGCCCTGATTGGCTGGTTTAATAAACAGCGGCAGGCCTAATTGTTTGCTGATCCGGGTAAAGTCAGCATCTTTGCGGTTGGCTCGAGTCAGACAGATAAACGGGGCGACCTGCAATCCGGCATCGCGCAACAGCCGTTTGGTAACGTCTTTATCCATACTCATGGCCGAACCCAGCACACTGCTCCCGACAAACGGGATATTGGCCATACGCAATAAACCCTGCAGAGAGCCATCTTCACCGAGTGTGCCGTGTACGATGGGGAAAATAACATCCAGCTGACTTAATGCCTGTGCATTTTGGCTTTCAATAAATTGATGATCGGCTTTGCCGGGAATTAGTGCGATATTTTTGTTGGAGCGGTTCAACGCAATCAGTGACGGGTTTTCTGCATTGAGTAAATAGTTGGAGGCATCGTTGATATGCCACTCGCCCTGTTTATCAATTCCCAACAGGTTTACCTCGAATTTTTGTTGATCGATAGCTTCGATAATATTTTTTGCCGATTGCAAAGAGACTTCGTGTTCTGCGGATTTACCGCCAAACACTATGCCGATGCGAAGTTTACTCATGGAACGCCTGCGAAATGGAGTACTGGATCGTGAGGCGCAAATTAGATAGTCAAGCGCGCCTGCAAGCAAGTGATTGTTTGTCTCAGACGGAAATAGCACACAAAAAAAGCCGATGGCAAAACCATCGGCTTTTTTGTTTTCTAGTGGAGCAAAAAATTAATTACAAGCAGAACCTGTCACTACCGGAGTTTCGGCGGTGGTGTGGTTGCCCTGGAAGCCGAACTCTACTGTCTGACCGGCCGGGATACTGCCATTCCAGCTCAGGTTGGTGGCGGAGTAAGGGTTGCTGCCAGTGACGGTCGCATTCCAGGTGCCGCTCAGGGTGGTGCCATTGGCGTATTTCCAGCTGACGGTCCAGCCGTTGATCGCGCTGGTGCCCTTGTTGGTAATACGGATAGCACCAGTAAAGCCTGCGCCCCAGTTGTTGGTGATCACATAGCTGCAGTTACCGCCAGTAGTTGCGGTGCTGGAAGCAACACTGCTACGCACACTGCTGGTCGTTGCTACTGAACTTGGGGTACTGCTGCGCGATGAGCTGGTCAGTGCTACTGAACTGCTGGTGACCGGAGTGCTGGAGCGAATGGACGAAGAGCTGCTGGTCACGGCAACCGAAGAGCTGCTGCGGCTGCTGGTTGCTACCGAGCTGGACGTGCTCAGCGCGCCGCCGTTGGGGTTGGTCCCCACAAAGCTCAGGTCAGGTGCGGCCGGGGTAGCCATGCCGTCGCCCAGGAAAAAGCTGGTGTGCGGCGGTTGGTTGTAGGCTACGTTCTGCCAGGCGATAGCCGTGCGGTACTGGGTATCGTGCATCAGCGTACGCAGCTTGTGACTGGTCACTACCGGAGTTGAGAACACCAGCAACTGGCTGTTGTTTTCATGGCGCCAGATCACCTCTTCACGCCAGTCACCGAGGATATCCGCTGACAAGCCGGGCGTAGACTTGGTGCCGTTATTGGAAGCAGCACCGTAGTTGTAAGCAGTTAGCAGGCGCGAGCTGGAATTGTTGCTGTAATTCCACTTGTCGATCATGGTGTTGTTCAACTGTTCGCGCAACAAGTCGCCATCCCACCAGCTTGCAAAGTTAGTAGAAGCTGGTTTGGTAGTGGTGATCTGGCCGCCAGTAGGATTGTTCAAACCACCCACACTCGCCCAACTCTCCGCACCTGCCGTACGCGGGTCAATATCCATAATCACCCCGCGGCCAACGTCGGCGCCACCACTGGGAAGACTCCAGATAACCTGACCGGTTTTGGCATCATGCATATCCACGCCGGTGGCGTTGGACTCATGCACCATAAACACTTCCAGCCCCGGACGGCTGGGCAGGAAATCGGAGAGATGCAAGGCATCGCCATGGCCGAAACCGGTGGAGTACATGAAGGTACCGTTGTCATTGATGGTCGCGGAACCGTAGACGATTTCGTCTTTACCGTCCTGATCCACATCGCCGATAGTCAATGAGTGGGCACCCTGACCCGCTGCACCACCGTTGCCACTGGAGTTACTATCGAAGGTCCAGCGACGCGTCAGGGCGCCGTTGCGATAATCCCAGGCAACCAATACCGCACGGGTGTAGTAACCGCGAGTCATCACCAGGCTTGGGCGGCTGCCGTCCAGATAGGCAACGCCGGCGAGGAAGCGGTCAACGCGGTTGCCGTAACCATCACCCCAAGCGCTAACGGTACCGCGTGCGGGAACATAGTCAGTGGTAGCCATGGCCACGCCGGTCTGGCCGTTAAACACGGTCAGGTATTCGGCGCCGGTCAGGATGTAACCGCCCGAGTTGCGGTAGTCGGTATTGGCATTGCTGCCGCCCTGCACTGTGCCGGCGGCATCTTTGGTGCCCGGTGCAGTTTTCATCGCTACTTCAGCTTTGCCGTCGCCATCCAGGTCATACACCATAAATTGGGTGTAGTGAGCGCCGGCACGGATGTTCTTACCCAGGTCGATACGCCACAACTGGGTGCCATTAAATTCATAGGCATCGATTAATACATTGCCGGTATAACCGGATTGAGAGTTGTCCTTGGCGTTGGATGGATCCCACTTCACTACGATCTCATACTGGCCGTCGCCATCCAGATCGCCCACGCTCAGGTCGTTGGGCGAGTAGGTATAAGCCTCGCCGCTTGGCGTGGTGCCGCCATTGGGACGATTGAGGTTGATGGCGAAATAGGGATTGGACCAGGTAGCTTTGGCGGCGTTAGCCGCATATTCGACGCCGTTAATCACCGGTCTTACGGTATAGGCGGCGCTGGTGGTACCACTGGTATCCAGATAGTTGGTGCTGGTGGTAATCGGCGATGGGGTGATCTTGGTGCCGTTGCGATAGACATTAAAGCCAATCGCCGCCGGATCATTACCCAGCATACGCCAGCTGATTAATACGCCGCTGCCGGAAGGCAAGGCCACCACACCGCGGTCCAGGTATTCCGCCTGGCGTGCCGCAAAGCTGGGCGCGGCCACAGCGCCGATCAAACCCGCGCAGGCGCAGGCCAATAAGGTTTTGCGCAGCCGGGGCTGCAGATTGTGTTTGGGCATAGTTGTTATCTCTATGGATATTTGCTGTAGATAAAAGCCACCACAGGGTGCGTGCCCCGGGCGTGCGGTTCTATTGCCGATACCTTGCCTTGAATCAGGTACAACGTTGATTTATGGCTATTGTTGTTTGTTGTTTAACCTGCTGGAGAGATCCGGTGTGTGGCCGGAAGCGGGTGGGGTGAGATTATATAAATCAGATTATATGTGAAACCTGCTTTTACCCGCTTT
>JAGKWY010000251.1 GCA_021151625.1 Gammaproteobacteria bacterium
TTTGTATCCATTGTGATCCTATATCGCACGATTTAATGCCCTATTGTGAGACAAAACCTGTCTTTCACTATGGTTATTATTTCGTGCGCCTATTATAATTCCCGCGTTTTATCTGGGCCGTTTAAAACTCCTCCAAAATCAATCCCTTGTGTGTTGTTTGCAATTTTAATCGCAGATATTGCACCAGCGGATCGCGAGCGAGTCTGGCCTTTGCTCCGGTGAATTATTTTGTCGTAAATCTTTCCCGGTGCGCCCGCAGCACAGGCAATCCCCAAAATCACGCACAGTTCCCGCCAGGAAGTAACTGGTCGATGATGGCTGGCACTCACGCCTGTATATGCACCCCGCGGCCTGGCTTGTCCAGGTCTACATCCACTCGAACGACTAGGCAGAGACGTATGATAAAGATCCGTCGAGGATTGGATTTGCCCATTACTGGCAGCCCCAATCAATCTATCGAAGATGGCCCGCAGGTTCGTCAGGTAGCTTTAATCGGGTTTGATTACCACGGTATGAAGCCAACTATGGCGGTCCAGGTAGGCGATAAAGTCAAACTGGGTCAGGAAGTTTTTTCTGATAAGAAAATCCCCGGTGTTATGCGTACCCGTCCATACAGCAAAGCACCAGCACTGGACTCCAAGCCCAGTTCTATCTTTGTTCAGGCCATAGATACCAATCCTCTGGCGGCAGATCCTGCTGTTATTATCGCGACTAAAAAAGAAGCCTTTGCCAACGGTTTGACACTGCTTGGTCGTTTGACTGAAGGTAAAGTGTTTGTATGCCAGGCTCCAGGCGCTGAATTGCCAAAAGGCCAGGGTGCGAATATCACTGCTGAAACCTTTGAAGGTGTTCACCCAGCAGGTAACACCGGTACTCACATTCATTTCCTTGATCCAGTGAATGCGAAAAAATTTGTGTGGACCGTTGGCTATCAGGATGTGATCGCAATCGGTGAGCTGTTTACTAACGGCAAGTTGAGTGTTGAGCGTGTTGTCGCTCTGGCTGGTCCGCAAGTTGAGCGTCCACGTCTGGTTCGTACACGCCTCGGCGCCAACCTGAATGAGTTGGCCGATGGGCAAACCAAAGCGGGTGAAAATCGCTTAATTTCCGGTTCGGTATTTGGCGGTCGCCGCTCGCACGGCAATCTGAATTTCCTTGGTCGTTTCCACACCCAAATCAGCGTGTTGCTGGAGGGTCGTGAACGCGAGATGTTGCACTACCTGCGTGCAGGTAGCGATAAATTCTCTGTGTTGGGAATTTATCTCTCCAAACTGTTTGGTTCGAAAAAATTTGCTTTCACCACCTCAACCAATGGTTCCGAGCGTGCCATGGTTCCAGTGGGCTCATACGAAAAAATTATGCCGCTGGATATTCTGCCAACACAATTACTGCGTTCATTGATTGTTGGCGATACCGAAATGGCACAAAAACTGGGTTGTTTGGAATTGGACGAAGAAGATTTGGCGCTGTGTACTTTTGTATGCCCCGGCAAATATGAATACGGCCCGATCCTGCGCAGCAACCTTACTCGCATTGAGAATGAGGGCTAATTGATGAGTCTGAGAAAATTACTCGACAATATGGAGCCGCATTTCCACAAGGGCGGC
>JAGKWY010000252.1 GCA_021151625.1 Gammaproteobacteria bacterium
CTCTATGGATGCGGTTCAGAAAGCCAACTCAGGCCACCCGGGCGCCCCAATGGGCATGGCGGATATCGCCGAAGTTCTGTGGAACGATTTCTTACAACACAACCCGCAAAACCCGCAGTGGGCTGATCGCGACCGTTTCGTATTGTCGAACGGCCATGGCTCCATGCTGATTTATTCTTTGTTGCACCTGAGCGGTTACGCGGTTTCTATTGAAGACCTGCAGCAATTCCGTCAATTGCATTCAAACACTCCAGGCCACCCGGAGTTGGGTTACACCCCTGGTGTTGAAACCACTACTGGTCCATTGGGCCAGGGTATCGCTAACGCTGTAGGTATGGCGCTGGCAGAAAAAGTTCTTGCGGCACAATTCAACCGCGACGGCCATCAAGTGGTTAACCACTTCACCTACTGCTTCCTCGGCGACGGCTGCATGATGGAAGGCGTTTCCCATGAAGCTTGTTCACTGGCTGGTACTCTAGGCCTGGGCAAACTGATCGCTTTCTACGATGACAACGGTATTTCTATCGACGGTCATGTTGAAGGCTGGTTTACCGATGACACTGCAAAACGTTTTGAAGCTTACGGCTGGCAAGTAATCCGCGCAGTAGATGGCCATGATGCAGA
Organism: Gammaproteobacteria bacterium; assembly: GCA_021151625.1. GTDB lineage: Bacteria > Pseudomonadota > Gammaproteobacteria > Pseudomonadales > Cellvibrionaceae > Cellvibrio. The sequence continues at coordinate 625 of JAGKWY010000252.1, forward strand.
AGAAATCAAAACTGCGATTGAAACCGCGCGTGCAGAAACGCAAAAGCCAACTCTGATCATTACCAAAACCATCATTGGTTTCGGTTCACCGAACAAGCAAGGTTCACACGATTGCCACGGCTCACCGTTGGGTCTGGAAGAAGTTGCACTGGTACGTAAAACCCTGAACTGGGATTACGAACCATTTGTTGTTCCGTCTGATGTTTACGCCGGTTGGGATGCGAAAGAGAAAGGCGCTGCCAAAGAAAAAGCCTGGAGCGAAAAATTTGCTGCCTACAAAGCAGCGCATCCAGAGTTGGCTGCTGAATTTGATCGTCGTGTAATTAAAGGCGAATTGCCAGCGGATTTTGCTGCAAAAGCACAAGCATTGATTGCAGAGACCCAAGCCAAAGGCGAAAAAATTGCGAGCCGTAAAGCATCGCAAAATACCATTGCAGCATTTGTTGAGTGGTTGCCAGAAATCCTCGGCGGCTCTGCTGACCTCGCCGGTTCTAACTTGACGCTGGTGAAAAAATCCAAAGGCGTAGAAGCGGGCGATGCGAGCGGTAACTACGTGTATTACGGTGTGCGCGAATTTGGTATGAGCGCGATCATGAACGGTGTGTCTGCCCACGGTGGTTTTATCCCTTACGGCGCAACCTTTTTGATGTTCCAACAATACGCGGCTAACGCTGTG
>JAGKWY010000159.1 GCA_021151625.1 Gammaproteobacteria bacterium
CGGGAATCGCTAAAAAACATCAGGAAACTTCACAACCGAAAAACTGCATTAAATGCAGTTTTTGGCAAAGGTTTGTTGCTCTTCGGTTGTCCACTCTTTAGAGGGCTTAACCATCATTAGTTCACACCAGTCATCAGTGCCAGCTTCCGGATTCTTATCTTTCATTGCTGCAACTTTTGCAACTGACTCCTCCGGCACCACATCGGTAATAGGCACATCCGGATGAGCTACTGTTTGCATTAATTGTGCTTGAGCCTCATTGGCGATTTTATTCAATGATTGTACTTGAGCTTGTTCTCTGGCTTGCTGAGCCATTTGTTTCTTTGAATACATCAGCAAGGCAACACCCAGTAAAATCACCAGAAAGCTGACAATAAACAACGCGGCTAGTAATTTATTTGCACGAAAAAAATTCAACATACCAATTCCAGATAAAAAATCAGATAAACAAACAACCAAACAATCAAAAATTTAAGTAAAAAAATTACGCGGGCAGCCAGTCGGCCAGCTTTTCGGCGTAGTAGGTAATAATTAAATCTGCACCAGCACGCTTAAACGCGGTCATGGTTTCCAGCACTATGGCTTTTTCATCGATAACACCAGCGGCAGCGCCGGCTTTAATCATCGCGTATTCACCACTCACATGATAAACCGCCAGAGGGCGCGCAGAATTCGCGCGGATATGCGCGAGCACATCGAGATAGGCAATACCCGGCTTCACCATTAAAATATCGGCGCCTTCAGCGTCATCCTGTAAAGATTCAGCAAGTGCTTCGCGCGCATTCGCTGGATCCATTTGATAAGTGTTGCGCGTGCCTTTAAAACTACTATCAACGGCATCCCTGAATGGACCATAAAATGCCGAGGCAAATTTAGTCGAGTAAGACATCACCGGAATCTGGGCAAAACCCGCGGTATCCAAGGCTTCGCGAATAGCGCTGATCATGCCATCCATCATGCCGGAAGGTGCAATCATATCCACACCTGCCCGCGCAGCCAGCACCACTTGTTTTTGCAAATTAGCCAGGGTTTTATCATTGTCCACGTCGTGATCATGCACCACACCGCAATGGCCGTGCGTGGTGTATTCACAGAAACAATTGTCGCTAATGACCAGCATCTCTGGCTGCGCTTGTTTTGCCGTGCGAATCATGCGCGCCAGCAAACCATCTTCGCACCAGGTATCGGAACCTTCGTGATCTTTATGGGTAGAAACACCAAATAAAATCACGGCACGCACACCTTTACTCCAGGCGCGCTGAACTATTTCAGCAAGCTGCGCTTCCGGGTAGCGATAAACATCCGGCATGGATTTAATCGGCACAGGGGCATCAATACCCTCTTCCACAAAAATGGGCAGGATAAAATCGCTCATCCGCACATGGGTTTCACGTACCAACTCACGCAGCGCATTAGTTTTGCGCAAGCGACGAAAACGAAAATCCGGTGTTGTTAATGGAATCTGCATAGCGTTATGCCTGTTAAATGTTGTGCGAATAAAATTGGATATTGCACGAGCAAAAAATTAAATACTGAGCGAGCCCTCATGGCTCCACTCGCAACGCACCCGCATATCACCCGAGCCTGGCTTGTGATAACCACTTTCAGCTTCCCAGGTAAACGTGTGCGTACCCGATAATTCTGTTTCCAAATGTACTGTGGCAGAAACCCAATACATTTTGCTGAGTAACGACTCAAACTGGGCGATCCATTGATCCCACTCGTATTCCACGGCCTTGTAGGAAGCACCAAAGTGCATTACTTCGGTTTGGTAATTGTAAAAGGCCGATTCCACACTCGGAATGGCAAACATCTCCTGGCTTAAAAACGGCCACTCGTCTGCACGCGGCAAGGACAACATGGCTTCACGATTAACCCGAATCCGCTCCGACTCGCCACTTACTGGCGATAAATCCTTGATACAACCATAAACAATTGATTCTTGATCCATAGCTGTTTCTCTAGTTTAAAAAGGCCACCACCAACTGCCCTTAAAGCGCTCTTCACATGTTTGCAATTGGTTTGTGTATTGTTGCGCGCGACTATCCACTTTATGTGCGGTATTCACTAGCCAATTTTTTTGGCGATAAGTACCGCGGTTATAACCGCCGTGCCCCTCATGGTAGGCAAGGTAAAGGCTGTAGCCATCACTCAATCCGATGCGACTGCGCTTCTGGCTTTGCTTGTTATACCAACCGATAAAATCTATCGCATCGCCAAAATTATCGCGCCGTGCAAAACCGTTTCCGCCCTGATCCTGATACTCGTCCCACACGGCATTTTTTGCCTGCGGATACCCAAATGCATCGCTCTTGCGTGGACCAGGGAAAATCCACAAAATTTTTGTGCGCGGCGTGCGTGCGTTGTGTTTGAACATGGATTCCTGATACATCATCGACATCATAATCGGCACCGGGGAACCCCAACGCTTTTCGGCCTTTTTTGCGTCTTTGTACCAGGATGATTTTTCATCAAAAATATCGCACAGGTTATTCGGGTTTGATGGTGGAAGCGTTGAACAACCAACCATTCCCAATAAACTTATTGCTAACAATAGTTTCAGAAATGAAATCATGTTAAATAGACCGCCCATGTGCGCGCAATAATTCAAGCAACCCGGCTTCATCCATTACTTTCAAACCCAGCTCTTCCGCTTTTGCCAGCTTGGAACCAGCACCAGGGCCTGCAACCACATAATCCGTTTTTGCGGAAACGCTGCCGGCAACTTTCGCACCCAACGCAAGCAAATGGGCTTTTGCATCATCGCGCGACAAAGCTTCAAGCGTACCGGTTAACACATAGGTCAACCCATTGAGCGGAAGCTCTTCCGGACTTGCCACTTCAATGTTGTCCCAGTGAATACCTGCTACACGCAATTTCTCTACCGCTTCACGATTGGATTCTTGCGCAAAAAACTCTGCGACGAAATGCGCAACAACAGGCCCTACATCAGGCACTTTTTGCAAGGTTTCTTCGTCAGCAGCAGCCAGCGATTCAAAGCTGCCGAAATAATTGGCAAAGTTGCGCGCGGTAGCCTCGCCGACTTCGCGAATACCCAAGGCAAAGATAAATTTTGCCAGTGTGGTTTTTTTGGTATTTTCCAGCGCGAGCAAAATATTATCGGCAGACTTTTCACCCATACGATCAAGCCCTGCCAGCTGTTCACGTGACAGGTTGTAAATATCAGCCAGGGTATTTACCAAGCCCAAATCCACTAACTGTTCGACCAGCTTATCGCCCAGCCCTTCTACATTCATGGCTTTGCGTGCAGCAAAATGCTTGATTGCTTCTTTGCGTTGCGCAGCGCAAACCAAACCACCAGAGCAACGTGCAACAGCTTCATCAGCAACAGTTTCTACAGGGGAATTACAAACCGGACAAAACTCGGGAAAAATAATTTCGCGGGCGTCCACCGGGCGTTTGGCTTCAATCACCTGAACAATCTGTGGAATAACATCGCCAGCGCGACGAACAATAACGGTATCGCCAACTTTTAAACCAAGGCGCTGAATTTCGTCGCGATTATGCAAGGTCGCATTGGAAACAGTAACACCACCAACAAACACCGGCTGCAAACGCGCTACAATCGGTTTCGCGGTTGGTCAAAAAGCCCCAGGTTTTTAAGGCCTGCAATATTCCGCTGTGAGTTTCCGGCAAACTGCCACCATCGACCCAACCCACCGAATAAGCGCACATTTCCAATGGACGACTCGCAGTAATTTTTGAATCCAGCTGGCGCAAGGCACCCGCAGCCGCATTGCGCGGATTTACAAATAATTTTTCACCTGCAGCGCGCGCTTTATCATTGAGCGCATCAAACCCCGCCTTGGGCATATAAATTTCACCGCGTACTTCCAATACCGCAGGATAACCCTCACCTTGCAAACGCAGCGGAATAGAATTAATCGTACGCACGTTTTGGGTAATATCTTCACCATTAGTACCGTCGCCACGTGTAGCACCACGCACCAGAACACCATCGCGATACAGCAGGCTTACTGCAATACCATCCAGCTTTAACTCGCAAGCATATTCAATATCACCGGAAATCTTTAATCGGTCTAAAATTCGCTGATTAAATGCCAACAATTCTTCATCACTGAATGCGTTATCCAGCGATAGCATCGGCATTTCATGCACAACCGTTTGAAACGCAGTTAATGGTGCAGAACCTACACGTTGGGTTGGTGAGTCTGGTGTAATTGATTCCGGGTATTGCGTTTCCAGCTCCTGCAAACGACGCATCAAGCGATCATATTCTGCGTCAGTAATTTCTGGATTATCCAAGGCGTAATAACGATAGCTGTGATAGTTGATCTGCTTACGCAGTTCATCGATTTCAGGTGGAAAATTATCAAACAAAGAAAGGGTAGACATGAATTAATTACCTGATGATTCGGCTTGGGGCGATGCGCGATTCATGCCTTAGCTTGCGGCGTTGTTCTATGTACGAATTTAAAAACGGCTTTTTTTGCACCTCCTTGTGCAGCTAAAAATTTTTAATTACGTGGTGGGCGACGAAATAAACGCATACGTTCAAAATCGCGAATACGTTGGCGACAATGCTCCAACGTCTGGCGAGTCATTGCACTACGCTGCTCATCTTTCATTTCGCCATTCAAACCTTCAGCAATTGCATGTGCTGTATCCACCATCAATTCAAATGACTGCATGGAATCGGCATCAATCGGCAGAGTCATAAACAAACTCACGCCCGGTGTTTCAAACTCTTCCATGGCATCCAGGTCAAACGTACCCGGCTTAACCATATTCGCCATGCTGAATAACAAAGCGCCATCGCCTTTGGCATCACTGTGACGATGAAAAATATCCATGCTGCCGTAGCGCATTCCGCAACGCAAAATAATGTCGAGCAGATCAGCACCCTTAAGCATTTCACCCTTGTGCGCCATTACATTAATAATTAAAACCTCTTCTGGCTCTGCCGGTTGTTTAGCAGCAAGGTTTTGTTGTGATGACTGTGCAGCGCGATCATCTTCATCATCCTGCTCATCATATTCATCATCATCTTCGTACTGCTCGTCGTCATAGCCACGTTCGTCATCAGCTTCGGCATAGACTTCAGATTCTTCTTGCAACTCTTCATCCGGATAGTCTTCCGAGGCCTCATAGCGACTATCTGACTCGTAATCTTCACGCTCGTATTCATCATCCTGATAATCCTGCTCGCGCTCATCATAATTTTCATCCAAATCATGATCATCATCGCGTGACGCAGAAAAACTTGGCTCAATTCGCTCATGTTGAGCCAATGGTTGCCCTTTCGCATCTTCCACTGACTCCATTAACATGGGTACCGACTCACCCAGATTCAAACTGGTTTGCTGTGGCTCGCGTGCAGCGCGACGCTCTACTGCCGGGACTTCACCTTGCTGACGTGTACGCTTTTCAATAAACGATTTTGCCTGGGCCTTTTTCTCTATGCTCGGTACTGGAATACTGGGGTCGCGCTGCCCGATTACCCGTGCGCCACCATTAGGCAATTCGCTGGTGTAACTCGGTGCTTCCTCATAAGACTCTTCCTCATGCTCATCATGATGCTTCAAACTCTTTTTCAATGAGCGCGACACTTTAATATTTCCGTAACGCTCATTGCGTTTACGTCTGATACCATCAACAAGAATGACCAGAATAAAAATAGTACCTATGATAATGAGCCAGTCTTTCATATTCATAAGCTGATCCGTAATTAATTATTCAATATTAAACTGCAGCTAATTCTGCAGCTTCATCCACATCTACAGTTACCAACCGGGAAACACCCGGCTCATGCATGGTAACGCCTAATAATTGGTGCGCCATTTCCATCGCGTTTTTATTGTGGGTGATATAAATAAATTGCACGTGCTCGGACATCTCTTCCACCATGCGCGCATAGCGGCCCACGTTGGCATCATCAAGCGGTGCATCCACCTCATCGAGCATACAGAAAGGCGCAGGGTTCAAACGGAAAATCGAAAACACCAAGGCAATTGCCGTCAGCGCTTTTTCACCGCCAGACAGTAAATGAATCGTACTGTTACGTTTGCCAGGCGGACGCGCCATAATGGCAATACCGGTATCCAGCAATTCGTCACCGGTTAATTCCAGATAGGCATGACCGCCACCAAATACCTTGGGGAACAACTCCTGCAAACTTTTATTAACCTGATCAAAGGTTTCTTTAAAACGTGTGCGAGTTTCACGATCGATGCGCTTGATGGCATTTTCCAGTGTTTCCAATGCTTCAAGCAGATCCGCATTTTGCGCATCCAGATAATTCTTGCGCTCGGATTCGGTTTTGTATTCATCAATCGCAGCGAGGTTGATCGGCCCGAGACGAGCAATACGCCCGGCAATCGCCTCCAATTCTTCTTCCAGTGGTTTTACTTCTGTGCCCTCCGGCATTTCCGCCAGAATAGCTTCCAGATTTAATTCTTCTTCCTGCAATTGCTCAACAATTGTTGCGCGCTGTACTTCAAACATTTGCGCAGCAAGGCGTTCTTGCTCCAAATGTGCACGCACCGCTTGCACTTCCTGCTCAGCACGACTGCGCGCTTGCTCGGAATTGCGCAACTCGTGCTCAACGGTTTCCAACGCGCGACGCGCTTCAGTTAATGAGGCTTCAACAGACAAGCGTTTGGCGAGGCTCGCCTCGAGTTCCAACTTGTATTCTTCAACCGGATCGCGATTATCCGCGATACTCGCTAATAAATTTTCACGGCGCTCCTGCAAACGCGCTGTTTGTTCTTGCAAACGACCAATACCCAAACGAATAGAATCCAATTGGGTTTTTACCGATTGGAAGCGCATTGCCAATTCATGGGCTTTGTCTTTGTCATGACGTGCGCGCTGACGCGCCGAATCCAGGCCGGTGCGAATATCATCGCGCTGTTGCAACAGGTTTTCGCGCAGCTCGGTATCCTGCTCCATCATTTCGATGGCCTCGCTAAGGATCATGCGAGCTTCAGATAGATGCTCCGCTTCCTGCTCCATTTGCTCGCGCGCTTCACGAATTTCATTTTCCGCGCGTTCGCGGCGCATATTGATTTGTTCAACGCGAACTTGTTTTGCACTCAGTTGCGAACGCAATTCACCGTATTTACGATTTTGCTCATCAACCTCACGACGCAATGTTTCGCGATCCTGCTCCAGGCGTTTTACAGTCGCACGCCCTTCTTCCAATTGCAGGGCTAACAATTCGACTTGCTCTTCTGCATCAACCAAGTGTGCGCTGAGCTCTTCCAACTCCTGGCGACGTGCAATCACACCGGAACTGGCATCGGTATCGCGTGTTACACGAACCCAATGGGGGCTCAACCAAATGCCATCGCGCGTAATTACCGACTCACCCGCATGCAATTGTTTGCGCAGCGCCAAGGCTTCATTTAAATCTTCCGCGATATAAATTCCAGCCAGTACACCTTGAGCGTCCCAGGATGCACTGACTTTATCGCTCAGCAACTTCGCTTTGGTGAAGGATGCTGCCGCCGTTTTTGCCGCGGTATCAAACAGCACCAATTCGCCCTGAGTTAAATCACCCAGCAAACCGGCTACTGAATCCAGATTTTCGGCGCAGACGGCCTGCAAGCTGGAACCCAAAACGGTTTCAAGTGCTTTATCCCATCCATCATTCACACTGACAGCTTCAGCCAGACGAGCATTGCCGCTCAAGCCTTGTTGACCCAACCACTGGGTAACCGCCTTATTTTTTTCACCCAACGCCGCTTGCTGCAAAGCTTCTAACGAAGCATGGCGGCCGCGCATGGTTTGCAGTTTGCTTTTAACCTGATCCAGCTCATTAACCAGACGGTTATTGTCATTGCGGGTAGTATCAAGCTGTTCGGATTGCACATCCAATCGCGCACGCTTTTCTTCAGCAAGCAAATCCATTTCTGCCAATTGTTCATTTAGCTGATTAATGGATTCGTCTTCTGAACCTTCTTGCAGATTATTTTTTTCTTCGCGCAACTTTTCGATGCGTTGCAACAAGCGCTGCTGCACTTGTTCAAGATGCTGGATACGCGATTGTTGTACTTCTGCACGCTGACGCGGCTCGGAAGCGCGCTGGTTAAAACTGTCCCACTCATTTTGCCAGCGCTGCATGGATTCTTCGGCATCAATCAAAGATTCACTGGAGGTTTCCTCCGCCGCTTTGATCAGATCCAGCTCCGGTTCCAGCTCCAGTAATTCAGCTTCCCAGGTTTCTGCTTTCTGCGTATCTATCGCTAAATTTTCATCAGCTTCTTTGCTGTCGCGCGTGGTTTGATCCAGATCTGCCTGCAATTGGCGCGCGCGTTCATTGGCATGCTGAATACTTTGCTCAAGGCGGGCAATTTCTGCACCTATCGCATAATAGCGGCCTTGCACTTCGTTGAATTTATCGCCCAATTCAGTGTATTGGGTGCGATATTTTTCGATTTGGGTATCTTTGTTCACCTGATCGGTAACAAATGACTCCATGCGCAATTCAAGATCGCGAATACCGGCTTGCTTGGCTTTAGCCTGAATATCCAATTGCTGATATTTCAATGCTTGCAACTGCGCCTTTAATAAACGCTCTTCTTTTTTGTATTCCGCGTATTTTTCTGCGGCCTGCGCCTGACGCTGCAAGCGCGACAATTGGCGCTCCAGTTCATCGCGGATATCGGTTAAACGCTCCAGGTTTTCCTGGGTGCGACGCATACGGCTTTCAGTATCTTTACGACGCTCTTTATATTTGGAAATGCCAGCAGCTTCTTCAATATAAACGCGCAATTCTTCCGGCTTGGCTTCGATCAATTTGGAGATCATGCCCTGCTCAATAATCGCGTAGCTGCGCGGCCCAAGGCCGGTCCCCAAAAAGATGTCGGTAATATCGCGACGACGACACTTGGTGCCATTCAGGTAATAGCTATTATCGCCATCGCGGGACACTTTGCGTTTGATACTGATTTCAGTAAAGGCGGCATATTCGCCAGTGAGGGTGGCATCCGAGTTGTCGAATACCAATTCGATAGAAGCCTGACCGACAGGCTTGCGGCCACTTGAGCCATTAAAAATAACGTCGGTCATGTTTTCGCCGCGCAGGTTTTTGGCGGAGGACTCCCCCATTACCCAGCGCACTGCGTCGATGATATTGGATTTGCCGCAACCATTGGGACCTACAACAGCGCACAAATTGCTGGGAAAGTTAACCGTCGTCGGGTCAACGAAAGATTTAAAGCCAGCCAGCTTGATGCACTTTAACCGCATAGTTCCACATCACCATTATCTGTATCTAACCAGGTTTTTCCTGCTGGAAGCGCCCCCACTTCCAGCCTTACCTGTTCACTTTTTATCCACTGGCATTCATATCGCCTAGCTATTTGATTTAATTAATGTTTTTGAGAGTAGCAAAAAAAATCCCGCCCTGTAAAAAACATTTAAGGGCGGGATTCTACACATTTACGCCACGCTTTACACCCGCCGTGAAACCAGCTCAATTTTGTCGAAGGCTCCCAGACTCATCGCAGGCGTCATGGCCATGGACTCATTTAACAGCACAACACGGGGAAGCTCAGATACCTTAACGCGATCAATCGCCAGCGGCATCTTTGCCCCCTGGAATGCGCGCGCATAGACAAACACCACCTGATCCGGTGTCACCTGTACACCCTCAGCCAGTTTAACCATCACACCGATTTGCCGACCATTACGCGAAGCCTCCAACTGCTCCAAGGTCCCACCGGCATTAAAAAACAGAGTGGCAGCATGTTCGATACCTGAAGCCAGTGACTGGCCCGCTGGCGATTCAGCACCCACCAGCTTCACTACTCGCTCCCAATGCTTGATGGCATTGACGTAATCCTTTTTGCCGAAGGCATCTATGCCCGCCAAACCTAAGGCCATGGTGTTGTCCGGCTCAGCCTTAAGTACCTTGGCAACCAGATCATTAATAGCGGGATTGGTTTTGCGCTCATCGCGCAAAAACATTGCCTGGGCCAACTCCGCCATTACCATTGGTGATTCTTTATCGCGCTGCAAGACTTGCTGATACGCACCTACTGCCTTATCAAATTCATTCAGCTCCATGTAGTTGCGCGCAAGAAAAAACCAATACTGCAGATGATCCGGGACATCAACCAAGCGAGCCTCAATCAGGCGATTAACCTCGCGCGTGCGCACCGGGTCAGGATTGCGCCCCGCTTTGATATCCTCCGCGTCCAACTGCTGCTTCAACTCTTGCGCCTGTCGAACTTCTACATCTGCACTGCTACCGAGATGCTGGTACAGGCTCCATGCGCCGAACAGAATCGCCACCGCCACAAGCGCCAGGGTTTTAGAACCAAACTTTCCACCTGCACTGGGAAGCGCAGCACGGACACTGGCCTCATCCTCCAGCAAGGTGCGCTCTTGCTCCAACTTCAATTGATCATATTGGGCCTGATCAATTCGCCCTTCGGTTAACTGGGTATCCAGCTCACCGATATGTTCGCGAAACAAATGAATATTTTCCTCAAGACGGGCATTAACCTCAGTGGCAAGCGCCGCCGCTGTTACCTCTTTGCGCTGCCGCAACAACGGCCAAAACACAAAACCCAATGCAACAACACACAGGAGCGACGCCCCTAACCATAAGGACATCATTTAGATTTCTCCTGCTTATTTTTATCATTAGAGTCATTATTCAATAAAGCATCCAGACGCGCCCGCTCCTGCTGAGACAAGCCGGTTTCTACCTCTTGCGCCAGGCGACGACGTTTGCGCACAAGCAGCCAAAGAAACAAGGCACCAAACACCAACAATAAAACCGGTGCCGCCCACAACAATATAGTTGCAGGGCTCAAGCGCGGACGATACAAAATAAATTCGCCATAGCGCTCTACCATAAAATTAGTTATTTCCTGATCTGACTTGCCCGCATCAATCATCAAATAAAGCTCGTTGCGCAAATCCATAGCAATAGGGGAATCGGAACCGGATAAATTTTGGTTTTGACATTTCGGACAGCGCATTTCATCAATAAAGCTTTGGTAGCGCTGGCGATCAATTTCGCTTTTAAATTCGTGCACCTCAATTGCCGCAAAACTAATGTGTGAGCCCAAAAGCAGGCTTAAGGCAACAACTACTTTTATTAGAATCTTGTACATGACTTATTCCAGATACCTAAAAAATTCCCGGCGAGTATAACAACTCCGTGTCGTCGCAGGAAAGCTTGCTTGCGAGACCAAAAACTAATCACAAGTGTTTGTTTTCCATCCATTTTTTGCTTTTTTTTCAAAAAAATGACGAAACCATTAAAAAAAGGTTGACCCATAGTTTTACATGATTAGAATACGCGCCACCAACAAGGTGAGCGCTGAAAAGCGTGAAATCTTGGGCGGTTAGCTCAGTT
>JAGKWY010000065.1 GCA_021151625.1 Gammaproteobacteria bacterium
AGTTCTGCATTCATTTATTTTTTAGTCTGGAAAAATTATCCGGATTTAGGAGAGCTTTGTTATGCGTAAATTAACAATGGCAAGTTTTATTGGTTTAGGACTCGCCAGTGCGTTGGCGACTACGTCTGCATCAGCGGCCTGTGTTTACACAGTAAGCAATAGTTGGGGCTCGGGTTTTACTGCATCCATTCGTGTAACTAACGATACAACCGCAGCAGTTAACGGCTGGCAAGTAAATTGGAGCTACGCAAAAAATTCAGTGACCAGTGCCTGGAATGCGCAATTAAGTGGCAGCTATTCCGCAACCAATCTGGCGTGGAATGGCAATTTAAACCCCGGACAATTCGCAGAGTTTGGTGTGCAAGGCGTTACTAATGGCGGGGCAGTTGAGATACCTGCAATCACCGGCGCATTATGCGGTTCTTCGGCAACATCGAGTGTAGCTTCCAGTGTAAATGTAGCTTCCAGCGCTCCAGTTATTTCCAGTAGCGCAAGCAGTGCCATAAATGTAAGTAGTGCAGGGCGCAGCTCATCCAGCAGTGTTGCACCTGTGGTAAATAATATTGCTGCCCTTGCAACAGCAACCACCTCTTACGTTTCATCATGGGAAACCTTGCGCGCGGTTAATGACAATAGCAATCCGGCGAATTCCAACGATAAATCAGCCGGTGCTTACGGCAACTGGAACAACCCGAATTCAATTCAGTGGGTGCAATACGATTGGCCACAAAATTATTCGCTTACCAATACGCAAGTCTATTGGTTTGATGATAACGGTGGTGTGCTCACGCCAACACGCGCTTATATTGAATATTGGAATGGCAGTGCCTGGGTAAATGCCGGCAATGTTCCGCTGGTCAAAAATGCGTTTAATACTCTGCCATTGAACGGCGTTGTCACTAATCGTTTGCGTGTGTCCATGCTGAACGCTACACAATCCACTGGTATTTTGGAGTGGCGCGTTGCGGGTAGTGCGGCAGGTGCAATTAGTTCATCAATCAGTAGTATTGCTGCTAGTTCCAGTTCACGTATCAGCAGTTCAGCAGGGTTAACTTCTTCATCCAGAAGCAGTGTTGCAAGTTCAATTGCGTTGAGTAGTTCATCCGTACGCAGCAGTACACCGGTTGTGAGCAGCAGCTCGCGCGCTGCAGTTTCATCCTCGGTTGCAAGCAGTTCTTCAGCAGCGGTATTTACACCGATTACCAATCAATACGAATACGAAGGTATTAATACCAGCAATGCGGCTTACAAAGATTCCAATCGTTTCCGTTTGTATTACGGCGCCGCCGGTAAACTTGGGCCTAGGGGTAATTTAGGCACGCATTCCGATGCTGATGTAACGCGCATGCTCGAGCATATGGAAAAAGTGTATGACTATTTTGTAACGAATCGCGGTTTTAAATCACCCGCGCAATCGGTTCATGCCAGCAGGCCTGGCTTCTTCAAAATTAACGTTTATTCGGTAACAGATATCGATGCCGGTGGCTTTATGGGTTACAACGGCACCGCTGGTTTAAGTTACCTGGTGATGCGCAGTAATTTGTTGAATGTCGATAGTATTTCCACGCATGAATTCGGCCATGGCATCACTTTGGCAGAAGCCATCTGGATTGATAAAGCACGCACCGGCGCCTGGTGGGAAACTACGGCGGAATGGTTTGCGGATGCTTATATAAGCCCACTCAATAACACCACTAACTTTAATGTTGAGTCATTGCATGCTGGTTCATATCGCACTATTGTTCACAAAGATAATTTATATGAGGCTTGGCCGTTCCTGAATTATCTGAGCAACAACCCGGATAATTATACAAATCTGGGCCGCGATGCGATTCGTAATTTAATTCGCGCGCATCAAGGCCAGGAAACACCATTGCATAGTTTGGCGCGATTGGTTCAGCCAGTTTCAGTGCAAGCATTGGTTGGTCGTTATCGTGCGCGTATTGCCTATGGTGATATTGGTCATCCATTAGTGCAATCGCGCGTGTTAAGTGCGCAACGTGATGCCAGTTTCCGTACGCGCGCCTATCGCAACCTGGAATCCGTTGACTCAACTACCTGGCGTGTAATTGCTGCGCGCAAACCGCAATACACGGGTAGCAATATTATTCCGTTAACGGCAACTGGCTCCGGCCAAATCAGTATCCAGGTTAGTAACCTGGGGAATGGTTTGAGCGATAGTAATTTCACTGCAGTAGTTGCGATTAAAGCGTCGAATAATTCTGTGCGTTATGTGGACCTTCCCAGTGGGGCTGGCAGTTTCCAATTGGCTTCGGGCGAAGAGTCAAGCCTGGTAGTTACCAATACGCCTAATAATTTGTATCTCTACAACGCCTTCGAGACGACTGATTCCAGTCCTGAAGCAATTGGCTTGAATTATCAAGTACAAATTATCGGTGCGCGCCCGCGCGATTAATTTCTGTTAATTCACTCGATGTAAATTAACCAACAGAAATTAATTCACATTCACGAATTCACTGTCGCTGCTGGCGGCAGTGAATTTTTCAGGAAGGAATTGTTTATGCAAAACAAAGCAAAAAATTATAGCCGGCTGCCTTTATTACCTGGTCGGGTGTTGTTACAGGGAAAGGTATTGCTACTCGGCATGATTGCAGCAGCCTGTGCAACTACAACGAACGCGGCCTGTACTTATACGGTTACTAATAATTGGGGGGCTGGTTATACCGCTGCCATTCGCGTAACCAATGACACAAATGCTCGTGTAAATGCTTGGCAAGTAAATTGGTCTTATGCAAAAAATACAGTGACTAATGCGTGGAATGCGCAATTAACCGGTAATTACACGGCAACCAATTTGGGGTGGAATGGCGGATTAAATCCCGGTCAATCCGCTGAATTTGGTTTCCAGGCAGTGACCAATGGCGGTGCTGTAGAAACACCGGCGCTGAGTGGTAATTTGTGCGGTGCCTCTGCATCGAGTGTGGTTAGTGTTTCCAGTCGATCTGTTGCCAGTAGTGCGGTTTTTAGCAATGGAGCGTCCAGCAATCCTGCAACTAGCAGCCGCAACTCCAGTAGTATTATTCAGAGCAGTAGCGTTATTCGCAGCAGCAGTTCAGTGAGCAGTGTAGCGCCCATCGCCAATAATATTGCGACTCTCGCAACAGCGACAACCTCTTACGTTTCACCCTGGGAAACATTAGCTGCAGTTAATGACAACAGTGTTCCTGCAAATTCGAACGATAAGTCGCAAGGTGCTTATGGCAACTGGAACAATCCAAACTCCATCCAATGGGTGCAATACGAGTGGCCGCAAACTTATAGCCTGACGCAAACGCAAGTGTATTGGTTTGATGATAATGGCGGTGTGCTTACACCAACGCGCGCATACGTTGAGTACTGGACTGGCAGCAATTGGGTAAGTCTTGGCGATGTACCGCTCACTAAAAATGCATTTAATAATTTGCCGTTAAATAGCGTTGTGACCAACCGTTTACGTGTCTCCATGTTAAACGCAACCCAATCAACTGGAATTCTGGAATGGCGTGTTGCAGGTATTCCGGTTGGACAACCACCAGCGTCTTCATCAGTAAAAAGT
Source organism: Gammaproteobacteria bacterium (assembly GCA_021151625.1). Classification (GTDB taxonomy): domain Bacteria; phylum Pseudomonadota; class Gammaproteobacteria; order Pseudomonadales; family Cellvibrionaceae; genus Cellvibrio. The sequence continues at coordinate 3,557 of JAGKWY010000065.1, forward strand.
TCCTCTAGCAGTTCACGCAGCAGTGTGGCGAGTTCATCCAATAATTCTTCTGCGGGAAATTGCACCGGCCCATTAGCGGGAACGCGCGGCAGCAATCCTATCCTGCCGAATATTTTTACCGCTGACCCTGCGTCATTCGTTCACAACTGCACTTTCTATATCACAGCTGGCCGCGATGAAGGAACCAACGGTTTCTTATTGCGCAGTTGGTATGTGTTGTCATCCACCGATATGGTGAATTGGACAGATCATGGTGCGCCGGTAATGAGTCTAAGCACATTTACCTGGGCTGATGCCAATGCATGGGCAGGGCAAATGATTGAACGCGGCGGAAAATTTTATTGGTATGTACCGGTAAATAAACGCGGTGGTGGCATGGCGATTGGTGTTGCAGTAGGTGATAGTCCGCTTGGCCCGTTCCGCGACGCGATAGGCGCCCCACTGGTTGATGATACCATCGAAATGAAAGCGTTTAATTACACGGATGCAGGCCAAACGGTTTATACCATTGACCCGACTGTCTTTGTCGATGATAACGGCCAGGCCTATTTAACTTACGGTGGTTTCTGGCGAATGGTAACCGTTGCGCTCAATGACAACATGACTTCAATCAAAGGCAGTTGGATTGAACGCACACCGCGCGATTTCTTTGAAGCGCCTTACCTCAGCAAACGCAACGGCACTTACTACATGGTGTATGCCGCAGGCGCTAACCCAGCCACGATTGATTACGCCACCGCAACCAGCCCGACCGGGCCATGGACTTATCGCGGTCGCATCCTGGAAAAATTACCAGCATTGGCAGGGCAGGATGCACCTACCAGCCATCCGGCAATTACTGAATTTGCAGGCCAGTGGTATCTGGTGTATCACATCAGCAATGGCAAAGGCGGCGGCACTTATCGCCGCCAGGTTGCTATTGAAAAATTATTCTTCAATAGTGATGGAACCATCAAACCCATTACACCATCTTCCGGTTTAACGTTTTAATTGTGGTAAACCTTATCATTGATGTTGTGAGTTTGCGGGCCTTCGGGCCCGTTTTTTTTGCTCTCCAAAACAGGTATGCACTGATTTTTAATTTATTGCTAAATATTTTGCCAGTGAAATTTAGCTGAGTGTGGTGTGACAGGCAGTGAATAAGCACTCAGGTAAATAAAAATTATGTCACCTAAAGTGGCTGGTGTAGCTAATTGTTTTTATTTTGCTTTGCTAGGCTTGGCGGCGGTACTGAGTAGATGCTTTCTTACAATAATAATGAAAATATTTATTCTGCCATTTTTATAAATACAAATAACGCTTAATAATGTTGTAAGTAGATAATCATTATTCTCAATAAGGAATATTTCAATGAATTTACCATTCTGTCGGTTAGGTATTGTGGTCGTCTTTTTTTTCATGCTTAGCGCTGTCGCGCAGGCATTTGAAGTGCAATATATGCCGTTTGTGCGGGAATCCGTTAATCCGCAGATACAAGCTGAAATAAGGGTGAAAAACAATGAAAATAAAGACATCCCACTATCTAATCTAAAAATTGTTTATAAATATGTTAAAGAGGGAACATCTCCGCTGGTAGGTACGGTGGATCAATCCTCTGTAGTGGGATTCAATTACAGTAGTTATCGTTCAATCAATAGCGATATCTATTTCGAGTTTACTAATCAGGAGATCGTGCTTCGGTTTAAACCCGGTGCAGGCACGCTGAAAGATAAGGATTATGTGTCTGTTCAATTTCGCGTGAGCAAGCAGGACTGGTCCAATCACAATCAAAGTAATGATCCATCTTTCAATGGCGCAATTACGTCCCTGACTACTGTATCTACAATTTCTGTAATTGATTCCTCCGTGGTGAATACGACTGTTACAGGGCAAATTAAAACATTCAATGGTGCCTACCTGAGTAATGCAACGGTAAAAGTTGGTCAAAGCAGTAAAACCACAGATGCCCAGGGGCGCTTTTCCATGCAAGTTCCAATGGCTACCCAATACGCGGTGAGTGTATCCGCGAATGGTTATGCAAGTACTCATCGGATTTACAAAAGCAGCAAAAGCCAAATTTCTGTGGTTGAAAAATTATTGCCGGTAGATACGACGGAAATAATTAACCCTGCAGTCGTCAATACGGTGAGTACGCTTGACGGCGCGTCCGTAACTTTCCCGGCGATGACCGGCATTACCGAAAATTTATCGGTGTCGATTACGAGCATCAGTGCCGCAAATCGCGAAATTGCAGCTGCGCCGGGCAATTTTTCTGCTATTGATAAAAACGGCGCTGCTGTTGAGTTAATTAGCCAGGGAATGTTGGATGTTGTGGTTCGTGGCGTAACAACCGGAAATATTTACTCTTTGCAGAACAAAGGTCCATTCACAGTTCGCATCCCTGCCTCCAGACCACAAAAAGCGACCTCCACCCAGCCATTGTGGTTTTATGATGAAGCCTTGGGAAAGTGGAAAGAGGAAGGGCTGGCTACGTTAACGAACGGTATTTATGTGGGGAGCGTAACCCATTTTACGACCTGGAATATCGATGAACCTGTTTGTTACACCAATCAGACTTGTGGATGTATAAATGGTTTTGTTACTGATGATTCAAATAGAGTCGCGGGTAAAACTTACTACTACACTATCACTGCAGAATCAGAAGGGCGTTCAGATATTCAAACCAACGTTGTGCTGAATGGCAGTGCTGATTCATCACCCAATTTTACGATTTTAAATATTCCCAAAGTCTCCACCAAAGTTACAGTGACCAATCAAACCACCGGTTGGAGTCAAACTTATACTGATGTAGTGCAAGGGCCAAGCCCAACCGCATGTTCAAATTTCAATTTCCTGATGGTGCAAACCATGATTCCGATTACCGGATCAGTTGAGGACGCTTGTACCAATGCGTCTGCATCGAATGCTACGGTAAGTTTATTCAATGCGAGCGGCGATTTAATTCAAACCGTGACAACTGCTGTTGATGGAAGCTATCGTTTTGATGCTGCACAGAATACCGATTATTACGTGACGGTATCCAAACCTGGTTACAAAACCCTAAAGTATGAAAGCATTAATATCGCGACTGAGACTGCAAGGTCGTTGGCTAAAATTTCATTAGTGCCCGATGCAACGGGTTCGGTAGCTACTAGTGGTACGGTTATCGATGCGCTCACTGGTGGTACCCTGGCAAATGCAACATTGGAAGTGCGAGCGGGAATCAACAATTATTCCGGAGCTGTGATCGCGACCGGAACAACGAATGCTTCCGGAACTTTCAGTTTCTCTTTACCCGTAGGTGGATATACAGTCACTGCAACGGCTGCCAACATGGGCACGGCCTATGCGGATCTTTATGCTCTCGCTTGCAGGCAGAATCAAACGCAAGTTGCGCTCCCGCCCAAGCAAAAAGATATTAGCGTTATTCTGCGTTGGGGCTCTTCACCGGCTGACTTGGATGCTCACCTGACTGGACCGATTGCAGGAAGTGCTTCGCGATACCATGTGTTCTTCTCTCAGCCGGAAGTGGTTGGCGAGGCCAAATTAGACCTTGATGATACCAATGGGGTGGGGCCAGAAACGATTAATATTAAAAAGCAAATTGTTGATGGAAACTACGTTTACTCGGTGCATAACTATTCCGCAGTAAACACTACCAATAGCACTGCGCTATCCGCTTCCGGTGCAACTGTAGATATTTATGCTAATGGTGTACATCTGCACACCTTATCTGTTCCTACCGGCCAAACCGGCAATTTGTGGAAAGTGTTTGAAATGGTAAATGGAACGATCTTCCCGGTTAATACCATCACCAACACAACCCAGCCTGCAAATATTCAGTAAGCCAATACTGCTGTACCCCTGGAGATCTGCCACTGCAGATTTTCAGGGGCTTTTATTACCTTTTTAGCTCGTCAGTTTATTTGCAAATTGCCCCACAGCGCTTACTACTTTTTGTGCGCCATCCTGAATTTCTACGATTACATCGCCGGCTTGGGCGGAAAGTTCCAGTCCTTGTACTGCTTGGCGTTTTCCGTTTTCGATTATTTGCACCGCGTCTTCTGCGAGCTTCTGGTTTTGCGAAACGACACTGACAATTTCTACTGTGGCCTGGCTGGTACGCGAGGCGAGTTGGCGGACTTCATCGGCAACGACGGCGAAGCCGCGACCTTGATCACCGGCGCGTGCGGCTTCAATCGCGGCGTTTAATGCGAGCAGGTTGGTTTGGTCGGCAATACTGCTAATGCTTTTGATAATGGTGCCGATGATTTGCGACTGCTTATCCAGTGCGGCAATACCTTCAGCAGCAGCTTCCATTTGCGCCGCCAACTCGCGCATCACATTTACCGTTTGTTGTACCACATCGCTACCTTTTTTTGCGGTCGCATCGGTATGCTGAGACGTGGTATAGGCAATATCAGCTGCCTGCGCAACAGCAGTTTCATTATTTACCTGATCGGTAATCACCGTGGCGAATTTTACAATTTTATAAAGGCGGCCATGGGAGTCAGAAATGGGATTGTACGAAGCTTCCAGCCATACTGTGTGGCCGTAGCTATCTACACGTTTGAATCGGTCGGCGATAAATTCGCCGCGGCGAAGTTTTTCCCAAAATGCCTGGTAAGCAGTTGAGTTGTATTCACTGGGTTCACAAAACATACGGTGATGTTTGCCAACAATCTGGTTTAGCGAATAGCCCATACCCTTTAAGAAACGATCATTCGCTGCCAGTACATTGCCATTTAAATCAAATTCAATAACAGCAGTAGAACGCTGCAGGGCTTCAATTAAATTTTTGTGCTCGCAGGCGGCTTCAATCGTTCGAGTGAGGTCGCTGGCATACACAGAAAAAGTTTGTATTTGACCTCGACTATTTTTAATGGGTTGCAGGATGGCCCGTAGCCAGGATTCTGCATTGTCTCCACGGACAATTTGTAATGCGCCCGCCCAATGCTTCCCTTGCTGGAGGGCTGCGTGCATAAGTTCAAAATGGTTGGTTTTTTGTTCGTAGGTGGGAACCAACTCAATCAGCTTGCGATTGGCTAATTGTCCACTGCTATAAGCCATCTCCCGCTCAAAATTGGTGTTGGAGTAAATAATTCGCCCCTGCGGATCCAGATTGAGCACTAGCATTTCACTGTCCAGGCTTTCACGTACCTGGTCTCTGGAGGAGAGTTCTTCGGTTAAAACAGCTAACTCTTGTTTCAATCGTGCATTAAACATTTTGCTTTCCCGGGTTTTACTGCTAATGATCTGAAAAGCTTAGTTGGCGATTGCTGATCTGTACAAAACTGAACAAAAAACAGCAGCCGAAGCTGCTGTTTAGCGATAGAAGTTCTATCAATAACGATGTCTCTCGAATCGGAAAGATTTATTCAATGGCACAGCTGCGAACCAGGGTCCAGGCATTTGTCCAGGCCCAACCTACACCGGGTACATAAGGTCCACCGGTATTGCACCAGCCACTGACATTGCAGCGGTATTCCTGGCCGAAGTTTTGTACAAGGTCGCCATTCTTATAACTAACGCTGTTGCTATAGACCGGTGATTTACAGCCCTGTGGGGTGGATGAAACACTTGATCGGCTGGAGGCGGACAGAATCGAACTGCTCCGGCTGCTCGACACTAGTGAACTTGCCGCAGAGCTTGTTGCATTACAGGAACCTAAATCCAGCCAGTGGCCGTATTGTCCGGAGGATTGCGTTGGATTATTTCCCTGAGTCCAGTAATTTGCCCGGTAGCGTCTGTTGTTGTGTTGTACCTGGTTGCCACCGACATACACACTGCTGCTGTTCCAGAAGGGAAGATTGCTGCAATGATCTATGACAGAGCTGGAGCTACTACTTACGCTGGATGACGAGTTGGGAAGCGGTTGGAAATCAACATCAATACATTGGTAATTCGCTTCCGGTGCATCAGTTACCCAATCCCGTTGCCAAATCGCGTACACAATATGTTTGCCGGTGCGCTGGGGTAAGTTGACTAAATGGGTGGAGAATCTTTCCTGGCCTGCGGGCCCAGAGTCGTGAATTAATTCCAGATCTGACCATTTCAGCGGCGTACTCGCGGGGTCAAAACCTTGCCTGGTAATGTAATAGCGAAAATAGGTTGTGCGGTGTGATGCAGTATTTGTCCAGATAAACTCCCGTGGCCCGGCGCTGACTGTAGCAGCAGGCCAATCGTTACGCACTAAATCCAAACCGGCATAAATATTTCGATAGGCGCTACATAATGAACCGTCCGGAATCCATGTTTGGTGGTCGCCCTTGGCCTCATAAACGGCTACCTCCGCAGCGGAATAAAACCCATATTGGTTTATATTTGCCGCTTTTGCAGCGGCACAAGCGGGCAGCGTTGGATTTTCATGATTATCGTTGTAGCACACTGCTGCTCGGCTTTGTGGTGAAGAAACATAACCATGTGCGCTTAAATCAGCAATTGTAAAAAAGGATAGGGCGCCGGCGATAAATGCTGATATTCGCAAAGACGTCACTTTATTTATTTTCATCGTTTTCTCCCTAAAGAATTAAATGTGATACATCAGTACACAAACCATAAATAACACCGTTTATAGTTTGTGCGACTGGATTCTAGGAGGGCGATTTTGAAAAGGCGAGTTCGACTTTTGGGGCAGAAATTTAAATTACTTTATTAAGTGAAAGTTGGTATGGATCGAAAAAAGTCGTACCTTTTTTTCAGGTTTTTCAATTGGAAATCAAAATTTTTCGCGTTACATAAAATATATTTATCCTGCGGTTTGTTGGTTCGAATTTTTTAAGGCAGATTGTGCTGTGCTATCGGTCACAACTCATAGCTAAGTCCGTGCAAAGATCCAGCACTAAAAAATGATTTACCACCTGAGTTCAAACTTGATTGATCTTGAGGAATATCTTTTCCCGACGAATTGTTATTGGCTGTTTTCTCTACTTCTTTTCTTTGCTTCCTTTCTTTGCTTTCTTACCTGGTCTGGCCGTTTTGCTCGAGTGTTGGTTTTTATGGGTGAGGATAGATATGCTTGTTTTTATATATGAACTTGGTTCTATTTGTGAATTCATTCTCATTATCCAAGTTGTGTCGTCAAATGCATCACAAATGGCGAGTCAATAAATCCTATTATTCACATGAATCTGTAATATCTAGTCCCGCTGACTATTTGTTCGCCAAGCATTCTCGATTCCTTCCCTTCGAAATCCCGTATAGCGACCTGCTGTATTAGTCCAAGGCAAATCCCGGCCATGGCTGTGCTGTTCCTCCCTGTGCGCCGGTACTTTTAATAATTAATAACGAAGTCATAACAACGGAGAACATCCTGATGAACGCGACCCGGCTAAAAATGCTGGGCTCTGTCGCACTTCTGGGTCACCGGGGCTATTTGTGGTGCCGCGACCTCATCGTCAAGTGTGCCTTCATCCAGTTCAACGCCCTCGTCGAGTTCAACTTCATTCTCGTCATTGCGCTCCTCATCTTCATCTGTGCGCTCGTCGTCATCGGTTGTAAGTTCAAGCTCTTCGATTCGCTCGTCCAGCTCCATTTCATCGAGTGTGTCTTCTACCTGTTCAACTGCCCAGCAATGTAATTGGTATGGCTCTTTACATCCTCTGTGTGTAACCACGCAAAGTGGTTGGGGTTATGAAAATAACAAGAGCTGTATCGCTGTTTCAACTTGCGCAGGCCAGCCTTCGCCATTTGGTGTAGTGGGTAGCTGTGGTGTTTCCAGTTCGTCGCTCAGTTCCAGCTCAGTTAGAAGTAGCTCTTCAAGTTCGTTGAGTTCTTCCAGTATTCGTTCTTCATCAAGCAGCAGCGTTATTTCTTCAAGTAGCTCCTCGATCCTCTCTTCAAGTAGCGTGGGTTCATCCAGCAGCAGTGCGAGTGGTGTTATTCCAAACGCTACGGCGAGTGGTTGGCCATACTGCCGCTCTGCGGATTCAGATCCGGATGGCGACGGCTGGGGTTGGGAAAATAGTTACTCCTGTATCGTGTACGGTTCCAAAGCCGATACCTCAGGCGTAGGTAATTTCTCATACTGCATGATCGGTTCATCCAAATTGAATTTGTGTGCGACTGACAATGGCAGCTGGGGTTATCAAAGCGGTGCAGTCTGTTTGTCGAAAAGTATGTGTCCGGGCATGGGCAGTGCAACACAGGCTCCTGCGCGTACTGCTCCGGTTAATGCCAATGCAAACACGACCACTAAAGGCGTATTTACCTATTTGAAATCAATTTGGGGTAATCACATTTTGTCTGGCCAACAAGACCTGACCTGGCAAGAGAATATCGATCAGTACCAACGTGTAATTAATGATACTGCGCGTGCACCGGCGATCATGGGTTACGACTTTATGAATTACGGTTTGTGGGCGGGCAACCCTGGCCTCAAACAAACTGAAGAAGCGATTACCCATTGGAATCGCGGTGGTCTGGTGACTTTTGCCTGGCACTGGCGCGACCCTAATGCAGCTAGTACAGCCATCGGTGCTTTCTACACAGCGGATACCAGTTTCTCTATTCCTATTGCGAATGGTCAGTTGGATACAGCGAGCGTCAGCTACACCAATATGGAAGCAGACATTGCACTGATTGCGGCTGAGTTACAAAAACTGGAAGACGCGGGTGTAACTGTATTGTGGCGTCCGTTGCACGAAGCATCTGGTGGTTGGTTCTGGTGGGGTCGCACCGATCGCACTGATGGAATTCCTGCCGCTTATGCACAAGTGGTGTTGTGGCGTCATCTGTATGACCGCCTCACCAATTTCTACGGTTTGAATAATTTGATTTGGGTGTGGAATGGTCAGAGCGGCGGTTGGTATCCGGGTGATGCCTATGTAGATATCGTGAGCCACGATATTTACGACGGCAGCCGCAATTATGAATCACAAGCGTCTACTTTCAATCTTGCCAAAGGCTATTCGCAACAAGTGAAAATGGTTGCGCTGAGTGAAAACAGCAATATTCCTGATCCGGATTTAATGAAGCAAGACAACGCCTGGTGGTTGTACTTTGTTGTTTGGAATGATGTCGACACAGCAGAAGGTGTTAGCAACTCCAGCAACTTCTGGACTGGAGAGTACTACAACACCAATGCGCATAAACGCCATGTCTACAATCACGACCTGGTTATCACCTTGGATGAATTGCCAGATTTTTAAGTAGCATTTGTTACTAAAAAATTTGTGTAGTTGTATTCAGCCGACAAGCGCGAACCTCGCAAGGGGTTCGCGTTTTCACCATTCGGGGGCAATAAAATTTCCCCTGGATTTTTCACTCGCTGTTTAACGTTGTTTTTTAAAATAATGACAGGAGAAAGACCTGATGAAAAACCTACAGCTAAAATTTTTACCGTTAAACTTTTTTAAGCAAAAAAAATCGCAGCTAAACAGTCTGCCCTTTAAAAAATGGAGTGCGGCACTTTTGCTTGGCGCAAGCCTGTTTGGTGTGCAAGCGTCACTGGCACAAACCGCGACTTGTAAATATGTGGTAACTAATAATTGGGGTAGTGGTGCTACGGCCAATATTGAAATTACCAATAAAGGTACTTCCGCAATTAACGGCTGGAGCGTGAATTGGACGTATGTGAATAATCGCTTGTCCGGCAGTTGGAATGCGACCATTACTGGTTCCAATCCTTATAACGCCACCAATTTAAGTTGGAATGGAAATATCCAGCCAGGGCAAACAGTGGCGTTTGGTGTGCAAGTCAATGCCAATAACGGTGCTATAGAAACGCCTGCAGTGACAGGTGCAGTTTGTGGATCCGTTGTGTCATCTACCAGCAAATCCAGTAGTTCTGCTGTGGTATCCTCATCCGTGCGTTCTTCCTCGTCCTCGATTCGTTCGTCATCTTCATCGTCAGTTCGTACGTCGGTTTCTTCCAGTCGCTCATCATCATCGGTGGTCGTGTCTTCATCGATTCGTTCATCCTCAAGCAGCATTCGTTCATCCAGTTCAATTGCGGTGAGTTCAAGTAGCACCGGCGGTTTGACATCAGTGCAGCTCACTAAATTAATGGGTATTGGCTGGAATGCGGGTAACTCGCTGGATGCCATTGGTGGTGAAACTGCCTGGGGCAATCCAGTTATTACCCAGCAATTAATTAACTCGGTTAAAGCAGCTGGCTTCAAAACCATTCGCTTGCCCGTGGCCTGGAGCAAATTCTCTGACGAAACAAATTTCGTAATTCAAACGGCATGGATGGATCGCGTAGAGCAGGTGGTTAACTATGCGCTCAATGCCGACATGTATGTTGTGATGAATATCCATTGGGACAATGGCTGGATGCAACCCACTTATGCGCAACAAAATTACGTCAATAATCGTTTAAAAATTATGTGGACGCAGATCGCCAACCGTTTCAAAAATTACGATAACCGTTTGCTGTTTGCTGGCACCAATGAGGTTATGGTGGATGGCGATTACGGTACTCCAACTGCTGAATACTACACAGTGCAAAACAGTTTTAACCAAACTTTTGTGACTGCTGTGCGCGCAACCGGTGGCGGCAATGCCAATCGTTTCCTGGTAGTGCAGGGTTTTAATACCAACATCGATCACACCGTGAATTTCGCCAAGATCCCAACCGACACCACCAGCAATCGCCTGTTGATGGAAGTGCATTATTACGACCCCTACAACTTCACGCTCAACACCAATAGCAACATTACCCAGTGGGGTAAAAATGCCACTAACGCAAGTGCGGTAGAAACCTGGGCCAATGAATCCTGGGCGGATTCGCAATTCCAGAAAATGAAAACCAATTTTGTGGATAAAGGCGTTGGTGTAATTCTGGGGGAATATGGTGTTGTATCGCGCACTAATATTGGTGACCACGAAGGTTATCGCGTTTATTGGAATGAATACATCACCAAGTCTGCCTATACCCGCGGCATGGTTCCTGTTTACTGGGATAATGGTTACGGCGGTAATGGCGGCATGGCGTTATTTGATCGCGCATCCGGCACGCAGCTTTATCCCAACCTGATCCAAGCGATTGTTAAAGGGGATGATTGATTTGTTAAATTAATCGACATCTGAATGATTAAAAGTAGCCCCCCATTTGGGGGGTTATTTTTTTGGGGCGGAAGAATAGGCTTGAACCTCTTGGGGATTTATAAAAGGTGAAAGTAGATGAATAATTCAAAAATGGTTTTTGCGGTTTTGTTGCTTCAATTGATTGCTTTCCGGGTATATGCGGAAGATCCCGCTCCTGCTGAACAGTGCTTACTAAAGAGAGACACTATTGATAACCCGAGTATTTCCAATGATCTAACCATCGATAAAATTGCAACAGAAATTGCAGGGTTTGGTGATAGATACCTGAACAGCCTTAATAAGAAATCCCCACTTAAAGATAAGATTGAAAAGTATATTTACTCGTGCGAAATGCTGAAAGTGGAAATTAAAGACAACTTAATACCCTGGACTTCCACACCGGATGAAATTAAGAAGAAAAAATACGATAAACAAAAGAATTTGACTGAAAATTAAAAGCTATGCCTGTCAACTACTTTGTTTGCGTTGGGCTACGAAGAGGAAAGCGTGAAAAAATTCGAGGTTGACGCTACTTGCACCAAAGAAAAAATGGATGGAACCACTAAAGCAATTGAAAACGATGTTTCATTTTTGAAGAAACTTGAATCTATGAATAATGAAAACATTGTCGCCCTTGGCAAGGAAATTGATCCGGATGCGCCTGTTAAAAACTTTACCTCAGCTCAGCTAAAAGAAATTGAAGAAAGCGGGAATTTTTCTGATGTCGCATCGACTAAGCCGTATTACAGCGTCCTGGAAGCCGGGATAAGTTTTATGCCGGAATATGATTCGGAAGGTAAAAATCAGGGCTTTAAAGAAAATAATTTTTTTGCAGTGCTTCGGCTAAATAACAGAATGGCAGTTGATTTTGCCAGTGATAATGGTCTTGCTTTTTATCAGGCTCTTGATGTTGCATTTTATTCAGCCCCAATTGCATGTAATGAAAGTGATTCTGATGATGGCTCTGCGGAGGATCCAGAGGATCACTGCGAGGGTCCGGATACGGATGTAACCAAACTTAAATTTCGTGATATTTCTAATACGGTTAACGCGTCCGTTTATGGGTCGCTAATGTATCGCAATGAATCCATTTTTGGAAACTGGGAAATAGGTAACAGTATTAGGTATGGTGCCCTGAATAGAGATAAGAGGGGTCCTGATGGCGATTCTGTTGCTAAATTCTATAACTATGGATTTGAAATGCGGCTAAACGATTTTTTAAATGGAAACGGAAATGTAAAGTACCTGAGTGGTATGCCTAAATTTATGATTAATTACTCTGAAGGAAAAAACGAAGATTTTGCTGGTGCAGGCGTTAAAACGAAACGAAAGATAGCAAGTTTTAACTATCGCATATTTGATAATCAGCCGGTATTTATAGGCTTGATTGTGGATGGAGGAAAGGGGCCAGACACCATTGCATTGAACCTCTCCTATGGCCTAAAGGCATCAAGCATATTTGGATTGTTTGCAGATTAGAGTTCGAATTGCAATTATTTTTCATTTTTCTTGGGGTGTGAAATGAGCAATAATTTTGACGCTGAATTAGCTTTGATAAAAAAAAGTAAGGAAGATAAGGGGTTCTCAGAACAAAAGGAGAATTGGGGGATCTCCCTTTCTGGTGGCGGCATTAGGTCTGCAACATTTTCTCTAGGTGTGCTGCAGGCAATATCGGAGAAAGACAAAGAATGTAATACCTTGGGTGACAAAAATACCTATGAAGGTTCATTGCTGTCATATTTTGATTACATGTCTACTGTAAGCGGTGGTGGTTATATCGGTGGTTTTTTAAGCTCTCTTTTTTTGGGGGAGCGGAATAAAGATAAATGTGAAGAGGTGTGCAGTGGCTCCAAAGGAGATGGTAAGGCAGCATCGGAAGCTGCTAACCCCAAAGTATTGGCGGATCGGGCAATACAAGTTCTTTCAAGTGGTATCCCTCCCAGGGTATTAGATACTGTAATAAATACATCAAAATCAGACCCTTCGAAATCAGAACCTTCAGGAATCGATAACGACTCAAAATCAAATAGATTCCCGCTAGCTTGGCTAAGGAATAATGGAAGATATTTACTCCCTTCGGGTACTGGTGATCTAACCTATGCAATTTCCATTGTTCTCAGGAACTTCATCTCTCTTCATTACATGATCGGGATTGTGCTTTTGGCGGCTTCCTTGTTTTTGGTAAATTTTAGGGACCATTTTAAAATTGCAATTTTTGGGGTCTCTTTTTTCGCGGTTGCATTGATTTCCAGTTATTGGATCGCTGCCAGCTTTACAGCGGGTAAGGGGTCTATCTATTCTCTCTTTAGATATCTTGTTGTTTCATTTTTGATTTTTGTGTTTTCAATTTTTTTATTTTCATTGAGCAATTATTCTTGCGATTTTTTTAATGTTGGCTGTTCTGGGTCTAAAGAAGGTAGCTTTTTTGATTTAAATGAAGCGGTTTTAATGTCTCAGCAGTTTGTTAGTGCGCGAATTTCAGAAATTTTTGATCCTGATAAATTATATGATTTTGTTATGTATTGTGATTTTTCTTTTAATAAAATTATCTACTCAAAATATTTCTATAGCGCTGTTATTTTGTTGGTTTTTTCTGTTTTGGTGATTTCATTTTTATACGCATTAGTAATGTGGGCTGTTTGTTATGGGGATGAGCGAATAAGGCTTATGCGCAGAAAAATAACTGGGCATTTAAGTTTTATTATGTTGCTTGTTTTTGGTTCTTTATTTGTTTTTTTTGTTGATTTTTTGGTGGATTATTTAATAAAAGAGGAGGAGCTAAGTTTTCCAAAGATTATTCCTTTGATTGGTGGTTCGATTGTCTATATGGCTAAATTGCTATCAGAAAAAGGGGATCTCTTAATAAGATACAGAAGTATGGTGATTAAAGTGCTGGCGACTGCTGGAATAATATGTCTGGTGGTTATTTGGTATTATATCGCGAGGATTATACATGACGGAATTTTCAATAATGGTGGGCTTAACTATAGTGAAAAGTGCGGTAGATACTGGTTCCTATTTGCGGTTCTAATTTTTGCTATTTTTATTGCAAGTTACCATACTCAATTCATAAATTTGTCGAGCCTACAAACTTTTTATACTGCTAAATTAGTCAGGGCGTATCTTGGTGCGTCTAACCCCCAAAGGGCTACAGACGTGGCCAGTGGAAATGGAAAAGGAGGTTCTGTTTCTGAGCCGGTCGCAGGTGATGATTTTTGTGTGTGTAGTTTGAGTTCGACACTGGCTCCATTTCATATTGTAAATGTTACTGTAAATCAAACAGATGGCGTGATGGCCAATGATGGGGCAAGTGGGGGAGATGACTCTATAGTGTTACGGGACAGAAAAGGACGTCCTTTAGCTATTACTTGTAGTGGAAATTATTTAGAAGGTAAATTAATAGGTGGTGTAGAAAAGTTAACGCTAGGGGAATGGTTGGGGATATCTGGAGCGGCATTTTCAACGGCGATTGGTCGTCAAACCAGTCTTAGTACTTCGTTGCTGATGGGGTTAGCTAATATTCGTTTGGGTTATTGGTATAACGCTAGCGAAAACGAGTTTGGTTTTGAGTCAATAAAAAAATTAAAGATATTTAATTTTTTTAGGAATAATGCTTACCTTTATCTTTATTCGGAAATGATTGCTAATTTTCATGGTGCTCGGCGTGATTATTTGTATCTCACGGATGGCGGTCATTATGAAAACACTGGAATTTATGAGTTGCTAAGAAGTGATCGTAATGTGAGGTTTGTCCTTGGTTGCGATAATGGCGCTGACCCAGAGTATCAATTTGATGATTTGGCTAATCTTATTCGGTTGGCTAAGGCAGATCTCGATGTGGATATTGATGTTTATAAGGATTTTTTTGGGTTTCCTGCGTTGGCAACCGTTTTTGGGGAATTAAATGCATTTAATAAATCAACTGATCTAAAAATAAAAAATCAGCCAGTAGCCTTATTATTAAAGGCTACAAATTTGAAAAAAACAAAAAAAGTTACATGGATCGCTTTGATCAAACCTAGATACTCCCATGATGTTCCTGTTGATATCTGGAACTATGTAAAAGGTCACTGTGAATTTCCCCAAGAAACCACAGCAGATCAATTTTTTGATGAAGCGCAATGGGAAAGTTATAGGGCGCTAGGTTACTTTCAGTGCAAAAAAATACTTACCCCAGAAGTTTGGGGGGAGTTGAAAAAGTTATGTAGTCTCAATTGATAGGCATGTTTTACCAAATAAGGAGGTGACAGCATGGCGACAATCCTGAAAAAAGGTGATGTGGGTAATCCCGTTAAAGAGATCCAAACGTTGCTAATGGAAAAAGGTTTTATTACCGACGAAGAAATATCCGGAACATTCGATAATGAAACCTACTTGGCGGTAAGGGCCTTCCAGGCTCAGAATCTGGACCGTCATGGAGAACCTCTCTCCGTTGACGCTAAAGTTGGCGATTTAACTCTATGGAGTCTTAAAAACCCCAAGCCGGATATCCAATCAAATGCTGCAGTAGACTTTACTATTATGCCCGACAAGTCTTTTGGTGGAAGTAAGATTGGTCGGGAAGCTTTAGAAAGAGCAATCGCTGAACTAAAGGCGGGTGCAAGCGAGATTGGCGGTGATAACAGAGGGCCGTTCGTGCAGCGTTATTTGAATGGAATTTTGCCAGAGGGAAATCCCTGGTGTGCCGGGTTTGTTAGCTATTGTTTCTCGTGCAATCAACAGAAGTTCCCGTTTAAATATTCATTGGGCGCACGTGATATCCTGCAACAGTTTAAGAAAAATGGATGGGCAAAAGCACCTGGCCAAGAATATTTACCACAGCCGGGTGATATTGTCGTGTGGTGGCGAGAACAGTTGGGTGGTAGCAAAGGCCATGTTGGGATAGTGCATCACCTGGAAGATGGCTTTCTATACACTATAGAAGGTAACAAGAGTCCACGGGTTCAGGGATTTAAATATGTCTTTAGTCGAATGGAAAAATTATTAGGGTTTGGTCAGGTTCCTGATGTATAAGTTTAGGCAGGCGTTAATAGTGGCTGAGAAAAAAATGGAATCAATATGAAACTTATCGGAATGCTCGATTCCCCCTATGTCCGCCGCGTAGCTATCACCCTTGAAACACTCAAAATCCCGTTTGAACATGAAGCCGTTTCAGTGTTCAGGGATTTTGATCAGTTCCATTCAATCAACCCCGTAGTAAAAGCGCCTACACTCGTCTGTGATGATGGCGAAGTTATTATGGATTCGTCATTGATTTTGCAGTTTGCTGAGCTAATCAATCATCGCTCTTTGTGGCCGCAAGACGCCATTGAGTTGCAGCGTGAATTTCGGGCAGTAAGCCTGGCGCTGGCGGCAGCTGATAAATGTGTGGCTATTTATTACGAGCGCAATTTACGGCCGCTAGAGGCGCAATATGAGCCTTGGATTGAGCGAGTAACAAAACAGGCTTTGGCGGCGTTTCACGGGCTGGAAGGTGAAATTAATAAGTACCCAGCGGAGTTTAAGTTGCTTTGTCATGCAAGCATTACCGCAGCAGTAATTTGGCGATTTGCGCACACAGAGTTGCCTGATCTGGTTCTTGCAGAGCACTTCCCGGCGTTGGTCGATTTATCTGTACGCATGGAATCCCGGCCTGAATTTTTGAAATTCCCCCCTGTCGGCCCAGGTGTTCCCAGGGCATAGCAAGCCTGCCAACAAAAAAAAGCCCTTGAAAATTTCAAGGGCTTTTTTTTGTTGGTGGCTGTCTTAACCCAAAGTAGCTATTAATGGATAGGGGATGAACGCGCCTGCAAACACAATCATAATATTGAAAGCAGCAGTCAAATTTTCATTGGCTGTTAAATCTGGTTCATGAGTGTTTTTCCGGCGCCCGGTAAATAACAAAAAAAATAACCGTAATACATTGATGCTGTTGATGGATACTGAGAGCACGCACAGCATGGTTAGCCAGGGGGCCGACGAAAAACTATGCAGAAAAATATCTTCTATTGCTTCAAATCCCAGTGTTAAGGGAAAGCCGACACTCGCAAGCCCCAACATAAGGCTGTAACTTGCCAGTTTAGGTGTATGCGCAAAATTTCCGCTGCCTGTCAGCAGCGATAGATGGCCTCGGCGTGCCTCCAGGCTATGAAGTAATCCGGCAAATCCTAATGTAGCTATTGCAGTGCTGTACCACATAATCAGCAAATCAGTTGATAGTTGCCCGTGGTTAGTTGCCCAGGCGAATGACATCAAAGCTGACTGGCTTAGCAACAGGTAGCTCAATGATTTTTTGCCGTCTTTTTGGTTAAGGCTCAGGGCCGCTGCACACAGGCTGGTGATGCCAGCACCTAGGGCGACGAGATTTAACATTGAGTCGCTCCATACCAATGCCACCGTTGCCAGGAAGCCAATAATTCCCAAGTGCAAAATATTGTAGAGAAATCCAAAGCCGAACGGGATTTTTTCCAGGAAATAGATGTGCGCACTCTGAAAGGGAAATAACCCCTGGCGTAGGGCAACGGACAAGCAAGCCAATGCCATGCCGAGTTGCCCCCAGTTGGTCAACTTGATCAAACATAAACCTGCAATCAAACAGCCAATCGCCAGCAATTGATACAGTGAAAATATATTAGCTGGTTGCATTGATATGGAGCGTAAAAAAATGATGGCGTAAATGGCACTGGCGCTACTAGCTAATACAATAATAGGCCAGAGATTGGAAGCAAACATCAAGTGCATCAGCGCCATAAGTATAACAATGGCTTTAAATGTGGATACGGAATGATGTTTTATGGAGGCGAATGAAACAGCGATTAATAGTGAAATACCCAAAAACAATTCTATCCATGACAGGCGATTCAGTGTAGTAAATGTGTAATTGCTCACTACAAGGTTGAGTGGTTGTGCTGCGTGAAGTAACAACGAGGCCAGCGTGGTAAAAATGACAAGTGCAAAACTGAAGTGCACGCAGAATTTTTTGGCTGTCTGGGCCGACGCAAACCGATTAATATAAATAGCTCCAAACCCGAGCGATATGCCTAAAAAGATATGCAGTAAATGAAACATACTATGCCCTTGGATTATTCGGTGTTCTATTGATCAGGCTGATCCACTTTTGGTCAAGCCATTCGATGTGATGCAACAATTTTTTTATCGGGCGAAATACCCAGTTAAAAATAATTGCTTCGGCAAACCCTCTATCCAAACTGTGTCGGTATAACCAGCGTTGTAATGGCATTGGGATTAATGTTTCTATGTGTTGGGCCTTGGAGGGAATTTGGCTGCCTAAAGCTTCTTCAAGGTGTTGATGATCATGCAGGGCACTGGGCGACTTGAGAATTTGCAGGCTTCTTAATGCGGCGTGCCCAATCATGTGTACCAGCGCCAGGGTGTAAAAACCGAGTGCTATTTCAATCCAGATGACGCTCACCTGAGTCAGGGACGCATAGGCCAATGAACTTTTGATGTCGGTTTGTACGCGTCCGGTGAGTGTGCTGTGGAGCGCTGTTGCCAGTGCAATTGCGATAATAATGATCTTCAGCAATAAGGACTGCTCAATCAGCGGAGCACATCTTAATAGTAAAAATGCCCCGAGATGCACGGAAATCGCACCGTAGAAAATAGCGGAAGAGGGCGTTGGGCCTTCCATTGCACGTGGCAGCCAGCCAGAAAAAGGTAGCTGTGCCGATTTTCCTGCGGCGGCCAATACCAGCCCAAGCCCAACTAATAATGCAATCATTGGGTCACTCGGCAGCGCTAATGTTTGCCATGAGTTAGTAAAGTTGAAGTTAAATGCTGGCGATAAATTGTCACTGTGCAATAACAGCAGCGCAAACACAAAACCCACATCGCAAAAGCGATACGTAAAAAATGCCCGTAATCCATGCTCAACCGGTTTTGATCGCTCAAAGAAAAATGAAATTAGCATTGCTGATGCAATTCCCACAGCTTCCCAACCAATCATTAACAGGCTTAGACTGCTGGCCATCAATACGGTTTGTACGCCAGCTCCAAATACATTTAGAAAAAAATAAAACCTGAAGTAGCCCGGGTCGCGATGCAGGTAGCGACGTGAAAAAACAGAAATCAGTAAAATAAGTACGCAATAAAAAACTGCCAGGATGGTGGAATAGGTGTCTGCTACCAGCGCAAATAGCCCGCTGTTGGAGCGATCTGGTGATTGCAATAGTTCGTGCATATCCTGCGATAAATTGGAGACGAGCAAGCAACTGAACGAAATAATATTTAGGAAAAACACCGCACAGGTAAACTTTGAATAAAAAGTTTCGTTTTGGCATTTCTTCATGTTTATCAGCAATCCCAGAATCAGGCTACTGACAAAGGGTAAAAGCAGTGTGCAGCTTAATAAGTAATTCATAGGGCTTTACTCGGTGGGCATAGCGGCGCTAATTTGTGTCGGTGCCAGGAAATCGCGTAACTCGCGGTAATAATTGGACGAGGATTCGTATTTTTCCAATTCGGTGGTCTTGGGATTCTGTGCGACGAAACCTTTGGGTGTAAACAGAAAGCACTGATCAGAATGAGGATCTAATGCAGCCACTTGAATCCAGCGATTGGTAATTAGAGGCACCAGGCTGGGAGTTGTATGGAGAATCTGCTGTAATTGTTCCGGCGTACTTTCCACTACCACCAGTAATCTAACCGGCTCGTGAATTTCCACCATTTGCCAGGGCAGGCCTGTGCGTAAATCGGTAGCGTGGCCATCCATTACGCCCACCAGGCCGGAAATATTGTGTGGCAGCTTTGTGCCGCAGCCATATCTGACCGGGTCGACAAAACTAAAATAATATTCCAGGTTAATACCGGCACCCACAGGGCCAACCGCCATCAGAATATTTTTCAATATCTGGCCATTTTCATCAGCTGTTGGATCGTAAGACACCAGAAATGCGCGTCTGTCTAAAAATAACCCACGGCTACGGGCCCGGCGGCCAACAATACAAATTGAATTGGTGGCATGGCCATATTCTGGCCGCGGTTCTGCCAAATCATTTGCATGAATTTGCGCGTATTCAAACGCTTCGGTGAGTGAGATGGCAGTGGGCGTTGTTTCAAATCGACGACAACGCTCATGGGCATCGCGCATACAGGCATCAGCAAAGGCAGATTTTATTTGCTGATATTGGTTGTTGAGCTCTGCGGGCAATAAATCTTCGTCGTAGTAGGTCATGGAGTCATCACAGGTATTGTGATAGGCACCGATAAACCAGGTTGATTGGGGAATACTGAGCCCACGACGCTCCAGTGTTTGACGAACCAGTGGGTGGTTTGCCATAGCGGCAAAGGTGCGTGCGTTGGGGCCACCTCTGCCACCACCAGTAGCGCCGCAATCATGAGCCGCTTCATGAGGGTTGTTCAGGCTGCAAGAGCCGTGACCGACAAAAATAACCACACTACTCATATTGTTAATGATGTTAAGCGTTTTTAACGTACTCTCAACAATGTCACTCATCTCCTTTATTGAGTAACCCGTTTTTAATGGCTCCTCATGCTCGTGTTCATTTTCGATCAACAAACGGCTCTTGGGTGTTTCACCAAAGGGAGTGTGTAACAGGTGTTCCATTTTTATATACAGTCGCGGAGAGACACTGCGTAGTATGAGTGATGGAATACTCAGCCACCCCAATAGCGCGGTATAGATGGAGCCACGTGTTAGGGTTTTACTGGAAACTTCGCTGTGAAATTTGAAGCGTCCCAGTTGTTTTTGCTTGTATTTATAGTGATTGTGGTCGTGAATATTTTCCGCAACTTCTTTAATAAAATGCCTGGGTTTAATAACTACCGGGCACAAGGGTTTTGACCGAATATCATTTAAACCCTGGTATTGAATAGCGGCACCAAAAAAGCCGGCAAAACCAAAGGTTGCGCACTGCGGTAGTATTTCTTCCAGATGGCGACGAACCGATTCCTCTCTGTCGTCAATGCAAAAAACAGCCTGCACAATAGGTGTGGTCTGGTTGTTAATCTGTGGTAACACTGCGTGGCTATGCAGTTGCAATGCACTGAGCGTTTGTTCGCGGTGAAAACCTTCAAAAGCCAAATGCAAAAGGCGTCTACGTAAGGTTTCATCCAGTTCATGAATGTGTTTTAGCCAAGCCTGTGCCTGGTCAGCTTGCAGCAGTAGCGCGGGATTTACCGGTAAACACTGGGCGGCAATAAATGCTTCATAGACTAATTGTATTTTTTGTGAGGCTTGAGTATCGCGATTCTTATTCTGGTAAAAATAACGCGTTTTCAGTTCGTTAATATCCAGGCTAACTTTGAAATGCTCTTGCATTACCTGGTTGCCCATAACAATTTCCAAGAGCAGCCGAATGGCTAAAAAGTCATTGAGGCGTGATTCCAGTGCTTGCACTGGTGCTCTATCCGGACGCTGTTCAAAATGTTGGATCATACCTGCCCAGCCGCGCAAGGCGAGCAGGGTATGCAGTAAAAAGTCGGCGCGTTCACTTGGTTCAAGTTTTAATTTTTTTAATGCCCAGGCGATAACTTCCAAGGATGATGCATCTTTCAATTCAGCGGAATTAATTAGCGGCTTTAATTCGCGCAGCAGATAATTGGGGCCACAAAAGGGGAGGTTATAAAGGGATTTAAAACAGCCCCACAAGCCGTGCTTGCGTTCGGGCATTGACCAGTGTGCAATGCCCTGGTCTAGAAATGCGGCCGAAAGGCGAATCATAATCGGGTTAATTAATTCATCCAGATCCGTGTCGGTAATTGCACACAGATAATCGCGCAAGCGTTTGGGCGCGTCGCTCGTGCTGATAAAACTGAGGTCGCACTGGGCAAATTTGTGCCAGAGCTGTGTAAGAAACAGTTTCACTGAAAATTCGTGTGATACTTGTTCGGTTTGGGCAAGTGCGAATTGAGTTAACTCTGCGGTTCGCTCGCTTGGAGCCAGGCTTGAGAAAGTTTCCAGCAGCCCTTGTTCATCCATTAAGTAGCGAATAGTCGCCGCTTCTGGCACGGCGATAAACTTGCTTATACGCTGCGTGTAGAAGTCATGTGATGCTAGATTTAACACGGATTTTTTTTCGGGTGAAAACTCTTCCAGATATTCATTGACTGCGGTCTGGAGGTCGTGTTCTGTGATGCGCTTTTTAGCGATATGCTGATGATAATCAGATTCCTTTAAAAAAGGTTCAGCGCCAAATACTTTGCCCGCCTCAACCACCGCATCTTCAAAACGCAAGTGTTCAAAATGATGCAAGGTATTGTGATGCACAAACGCATGCAATGGCGGCTGGCTGGGAAGATAATGCCCCAACTCTTGAATTAACGCTTGCAGTGCGGCCAGATTTTCATCTGGCCCGGTTTGGGTTTTTCTCAGTGGTGCACTCATGAGTACACCTTTTGTTTGGTTGCATGTGGATGATCACTGAGCGCTTTTAGATTTTCCTGGCCTTTGAAAATAAAGTTAACCTTTGGCCACTCCTGGCTAAGGGTTTCAAGGTATGCGAGAAATGTGTGATCAATTAAATGTGAATTTGAAAAGTTGATAATCACATTTTCTACTGAGTCAGCTGATTGTTTTATTGCCTTACGCAGCGGAATAATCGAACTAAATATGGCGGCGCCGTGCAAATCCAGATGCAAGTCATTTTGTTCCTTGTGAATGTGTATGCGCGGCATAAACAGGGATTTTATGCTTACGCCCCGTAGCAGGTGCAGGCAGAGCTTGAGAGCCAAACCGGTTGCTACACCAATCAGCAAATCCGTCGCCAGGGTAACAACCAGTGTTGTACTAAACAGCGTGAGCTGATCAATACCAATACTGCGCGCATGGGTAAATTGGGAGAAAGAAGCAAGGCGCGCACCGGTAAATACCAGCATGGCTGCTAATACTGCCAGCGGAATCAGATTCAGCAACGCTGGAATCGAGGCTACAAATAACAACAAAAACGCACCGTGGAAGAAGTTTGACCAGCGCGATTTTGCACCTGAGTCTATGTTGGCTTTGCTGCGCACAATTTCGGAAATCATCGGCAGACCGCCGAAGAGCGAGCTTAATAAATTGCCCAGACCCACCGCGAAGAGATCTTTATTCAAGTTGGTTTTTCCCTTGTTGGGGTCCATCGAGTCTACGGCTAACGCACTCAATGTAGATTCAATGGTGCCGATAAGTGAAAACATGATGATGTACTTAATCGAAGCACCACTAAGTACTTGCGAAAAGTCGGGAAAGGTAAAAATGCTCAGCAGTGATTTGGGGAGTTGAACCAAATATTCTGGACCCAGATGAAAGCTTTTGTTGGCAAACAGATAATCGTGTGAAGTTTGGAGCCCAAGCGCTAATGACGTGGGAATGGTGATCATTAGTACCCAAATAGGTGCGGGCAGAGCTTTAATTGCTTTCCAGGGAAGCTTGGGTAAAAAGAATAAAATCGCCAGAGAAATGAGTCCTAAAAATAAAATATAGGGATTGCTATGACCCAGGCTTTCAGGAATTTGTGCGAGTAGTTCCAATGGCTCTTTACTAGTGGGTTTGACCCCCATCATCACGTAAGATTGCTTTGAAATAATGATGACGCCAATAGCGGCGAGCATTCCGTGTACGACTGAGGGCGGCATAATGACCCCCAGAGATGCTGCGCGCATCAATGAAAATGCAATTTGAATAACTGCTGCTACCACACCTACGGCCAGCGTGCGCTCATAGCCCAGCTGCATATCGCCCTGGCCCAATTCCATCACCGAGCCAATCACAATCACAATCAAACCGGCAGCTGGCCCTTTAATGGTGAGTTTTGCACCGCCAGTGAAAGTGGAAAGAATGCCGCCGATAATGGCGGTAAGAATTCCTGCGGCTGGTGGAAAACCACTGGCGATAGAAATACCCAGGCAAAGGGGTAGGGCAATTAAAAATACCAAAAAGCCTGATTTTAAATCGGCCAACGCAGGTCGGCCCAAATGTTGTGCATAGGAAGTCGCCATAAAATTATCTCTATGGAAAATGAGGAAAATGGATTGCCGCTTGCCAGAAATAGTTGGGCAAGAAACAGTTTTAAATTAAAAGGTAAAAAAATTACTAGTTAGGCAGGATAGATTGAAGGTGGAGCGCGGGATTTTTGAATATTAAGACGGCAGTTATTTTTGAGGTTTGGATAACCGCCGAGGTTACTGGTGTGTTGTGAATAGCATAAATAGATTGCGAAATTATTACTGTTGCTATCTATTTTTCCATCTTTAGTGTGGTCTGTATCCGGATTGATATTTTCAGTAAAAGCGTCGGTAATTAATTTAACGTTTACAGCTG
This sequence comes from Gammaproteobacteria bacterium, assembly GCA_021151625.1. GTDB lineage: Bacteria > Pseudomonadota > Gammaproteobacteria > Pseudomonadales > Cellvibrionaceae > Cellvibrio. Next base: position 27,822 of record JAGKWY010000065.1, read on the forward strand.
ATATAGCGGGGGTTTCGTCCGGTGAATGTTTTTGGGGAGATAATTGTAGAAATGAGTTGCCCGCCAGTATTAGCAGCCAGATAAATATCAGGGCTTTTGGGAATTTTATTGGCATGGCATTGATTCGTCAGGGTTGTTCAATGAATGTAATGTTAAACGCTGAAATTAAAGTGATTCGTACGATAAAAATTAATTCATAACTGGTATTAATTCCGGCGCGATAATAAGGAGCTTATTTTTCTAAAGCAACGAGTCAAAAAACAAATAGTCGCCAGAATTATCATTACGTCATGTGGTTTGGTTATTAGGCGGTTGAACACACAAGGCAAATAAATAGTGTGTATTTTTTATGTAAATATCTTTATTGATAAGGTGTGTGTCTGCCGTTGCTTAATCGCTTCCTGATTCCATGCGGCGGCACGGCAATTAACCGGGTAGTTAATCGACGCCTGCTGTTAAACAGTGAAAAGAAAAATCTGCAATGTCATATTTACCGTTATTAATATGGCACTTATTTTTTGTGATGTTTGTTGCGTTTTATTCGTCTATAGATTGATCCTTGTAAAAAATCGAAGATTTAGCTTAATCATTTTTTTACGCAAATGTTAATTGTAATTTTCAAATTACCCTATAGCTAAAAATGCTATCTCTGAGAATGAGAGTTGTTCCTATAATCTTTTCCGAAAACGATTTTTTAAATGAGTCTGCTGAGATTTTCCTGGCAGGTTTGTTCTTTTAAGCGACGTGCTGTTTTTCGTTGAATCGTTTTTGTCCTAAGTTCAGTTAGGTGCCACAACTTATAAATACATGGCGCTGGGCGCACACACCGGAAAACAGGTGTGTATGCGCATTTACCTGACTCATCACACTTACACAGAGGAAAATATTATGTTGAGAAAATCCATTCCCATGGTGTCAGCGCTCGCCTTGAGTATTTCATTGGTTATGCAATCGGGCACGGTATTGGCACAAAGTGATAGTGCTACAACAAATAGTTTTTGGTGGCCAGAACAATTGGATTTAAGTTCCTTGCGTCAACATGGTGTTGAGTCCAATCCTATGGGGGCGAGTTTTAATTACGCAGAAGAATTTAAAAAACTCGACTTGGCTGCGGTTAAAGCGGATATCAAAGCCCTGATGACCAGCTCGCAAGATTGGTGGCCCGCCGATTACGGGCACTATGGTCCGTTTTTTATTCGCATGGCATGGCACAGTGCTGGCACTTATCGTATTCACGATGGTCGTGGTGGTGCAGCCGGTGGGCAGCAGCGCTTTGAGCCGTTAAATAGCTGGCCCGATAACGCCAATCTGGACAAAGCGCGCCGTTTGCTCTGGCCGATTAAACAAAAATACGGCAGCAAAATTTCCTGGGCCGATTTAATGGTGTTGACGGGCAATGTCGCCCTGGAGTCCATGGGCTTTAAAACTTTCGGTTTTGCCGGCGGCCGCCAGGATGATTGGGAAGTTGAGCGAGTGAATTGGGGCAGCGAGAAAAAATGGTTGGGCGATGAGCGCCACACAGGCAAACGCGAATTGAAAAAGCCTTATGCTGCTGTGCAGATGGGTTTGATTTATGTAAACCCCGAGGGTCCCAATGGTGTGCCTGATCCACTCCTGGCAGCTAAAGATATTCGTCAGGCCTTTGGTGCAATGGCGATGAATGATGAAGAAATAGTAGCGTTAATCGCCGGTGGTCACACCTTCGGTAAAGCGCATGGTGCGCGTAAACCAGAGGAATGTGTTGATAAAGAACCAGCGGCGGCCGGTGTAGAAGAACAAGGGTTGGGTTGGAAAAACAAATGTGGCAAGGGAAATGCGGGCGATACCATCACCAGTGGACTTGAAGGTGCATGGTCAATCAATCCTGTTGCCTGGACAACCCAATATCTGGATAACCTGTTTGCGTTTGACTGGGTGCAAACCAAAAGCCCGGCAGGTGCAACCCAGTGGATTCCCAAAGATGGTCAGGCTGCGAATTTGGTTCCCGATGCACACGATAAAACCAAGCGCCATGCACCGATTATGTTCACTACCGATTTGGCATTAAAAGAAGATCCGGAATTCCGCAAAATTTCGCTGCGCTTTAAAGAAGACCCGAAAGAGTTTGAGCTGGCCTTTGCCAAGGCCTGGTTTAAATTAACCCACCGCGATATGGGGCCGCGCATTCGTTATATAGGTGCTGAAGCGCCGACAGAAGATCTGATCTGGCAAGACCCGCTACCTGCTGTGGATCAAGAATTAATTAATGCGGCAGATATAGTGACATTGAAATCTAAAATCCTTTCTTCAAAAATTAGCGCCAGTGAGTTGGTAAGAACCGCCTGGGCATCTGCAGCAAGTTTCCGTAGCACCGATTTACGCGGTGGTGCTAATGGTGCGCGGATTCGTTTAGCGCCGCAAAATAACTGGGCGGTCAATAATCCCAAAGAAGTTGCGAAGGTGTTAAAAGCGCTGGAAAAAATTCAAGCCGATTTTAATAAAGCAAGCGCGGGCGGTAAAAAAGTTTCCTTAGCGGATTTGATTGTGTTGGGTGGTACTGCCGCAGTAGAACAAGCGGCGAAGAAGGGGGGACACTCTATTGAGGTTGCATTTACGCCGGGTCGTGTTGATGCAACTCAAGCACAAACCGATGCAAGTTCCTTCGCTGTGCTTGAGCCCAAAGCCGATGGTTTCCGCAACTATTTTTCTAAAGACAGCTACTTGTCGCCTGCGGAGGCTTTAGTTGAGCGTGCTAATTATTTATCGCTCACGGTTCCGGAAATGACTGTGTTGGTTGGCGGTTTGCGTGCATTGGGGGCAAATAGTGATGGCTCTAAAAACGGTATTTTCACTGATCAGCCAGGTACATTGAGCAACGACTATTTTGTAAATCTGTTAGATATGTCTACCCAATGGAAGAAGTCCGCGAAAACCGAAGGCTTGTATGAAGGCGTGGATCGAAAAACCGGCAAGGTAAAATGGACGGCAACACCGGTAGATTTAGTATTTGGTTCGCAAGCGGAGTTGCGCGCAGTGGCTGAGATTTACGCAGCAGATGATGGTCATGAAAAGTTTGTACAAGATTTCGTAAGTGCATGGAGTAAGGTGATGATGCTGGACAGATTTGATGTGAAGTAGGCTTGGCGGTATTTAATATTTTTTTTAAATGTCCTTTAGAACGCAGCGGTTTAAATGCCGCTGTGTTTTTTTGAGATATAGTTGGAAAGATGGGAGTTTTGAGAGGGGGACGTATTTGTTAGCTCTTGAGTTATTGAACTAATAAGTGAAACTCGGCATCTATACAGAAATAGCTTCCTTTAATGATAAAAGGTGCGGGTTATGATTGTGCATCGAAAATTTCAGGAATTTTTTTATATCCTTCGCGATACAACCTTTAAATGGCTAGATCGGGAGCCTTTTAGAAATAGCGCTGTAATTTCTTTCTACACTATATTCTCTCTTCCTGGCTTATTGGTCATCATCATTAATCTGGCTGGGTATTTTTATGGACAAGAAGCGATTACCCAGCGTATTAGTGCTGAAATCGGGAGCATGATTGGGGGAAATACCGCCAAGGACATAGAGGGTATCATTGCAAATGCCAGTGTCCACCGTGATTTTACCTTTGCGTCTATGGTTGGTATTGCATCTTTGATCTTTGGTGCAACAGGTGTTTTTTATCAGTTGCAGCAAACATTAAATTCTATATGGGAAGTAAAGCCAAACATCGATAGAGCTGATAGAAAAATAATTAAAATGGTGTTGGATAGGATTTCTTCATTCGGGCTGATTCTTGCGGTAGGTTTTTTACTGTTGGTGTCATTAGTATTATCGGCATTGTTAACAGTATTAAGCGACTGGGTGGCGTTCTATTTTTCAGAGACGTTCAATATTCTATTCAGATTCATGGATCTTTCCTTATCGTTGGGGGTAATCACCTTTTTATTTGCCGCTATTTTTAAATTTTTACCCGATGCGACAGTTCCCTGGCGCGATGTATGGACTGGTGCTTTTGTAACGGCCATATTATTTGTGGTGGCAAAGTTTGCGTTAGGAATTTATTTTGGGCATAGCAATCCCGCTTCAGCTTACGGAGCTGCAGGTACGATTATTTTAATTATGCTATGGGTTTCCTATGTTGGTTTGATTGTGCTGTTCGGTGCTGAATTTACCCGAATTTATGCGGACCATCGAGGTACAAAAGCCAAGCCCCTGGGATTTGCTGTATCCACTGCTGAGTCAACCCATTTATCCACTTCGCATCATGAGCTGCACGCAGATTCAGTTACTGCGCAAATTAATGTGCTCACCAAACCAATTTATCCTCTTAAAAAAGATATGGTGTTGGAACATCGGGCCAGTGAAGCGGCTAGTCCAATAGATGAATCCATTAGCGGTGAAGAGGATCCGGGGGTAGGGCTGGAGTTTCTTGTTACCAGTAATAAGCCTGCACAATAATTGTGAAAAATTCACATCCCTTGGGTGCGTAAATTACTTCCCAGACAATGGCTTACAACAATCTCCGCCCATGGCGACTATTTCTGTTTTTGAATCTCCGTAAAATGGCCTCCATAGCGTTGCTCAACCTGAATTACCGCTATACCACTACGACTCACTGGTCCGGTGGTGCACAAGCGGCGGCCAAGGATATTGTGGCTCGCCGTCATACTGGCAGCGGTAAGTGGTCGCAGTTAAAAACAGACGCTTCTCCCACAAATGTGAACTCCAGTTACATTGTCTACGGCGCAAACATCCGTGCGATGGACTCAGGAACAGTTGTTGGTTGTTGGCGTAACGCACCGGAAAACACCCCTGGTTCCAATCACGCCAAGCTTGCTGAAGGTTATATCGGTTACGGTGGCAACCATTTGTGGGTACTGCAGGATGACGGTAACTACGCACTCTATGCCCACGCTCAACCTGGCTCGATTCCAACCAATTTGTGCCCGCACAATGCTACCTATCTGCCAACTCCCGAGATCGGTGCAGTCTGGACTAACGCAGGGAAAGTCACTAACGGTGCGCGCATTACCAAAGGTCAGGTATTGGGTAAGGTAGGTAACAACGGCAATTCATCTGGCCCACATTTGCATGTGCATGTGCAGTCTAGTGGGGGTAGTGCGGTTGATATCAATTTCGACCATGGCCAAACCACGCCTTACACCAATCAAACCGCTTCTGTTAATGGCCCCTGGACTTTGTTAAATGGTAATAAGCTCCCCAATGGCGAAGTGATGGTGTGGGCGCCTCACTCAGCGGGTTACTGGACGGTGAACAATATTCCTGATGAGCGTATGCAAGCCTGGTTCAACCACTTTGCCGATTCAGGAGTAATGCTGGATACCTTCCCTTGTACCGATGGTGGTCAGATTTACAATACCACCTGGATTCCAGCGAGCGGTTACTGGGTCGCCTATTTCGGCATGTCTCTGAGCAGCTTCAACAGCAAATCCAATACGTTGGCTAACCAGGGTTACACCCGCACTGGCTGGTGGTACTGCGGTTCTGTATACACAGGAATCTGGCGCAAGTAATTTTTGATGCGGCAATTATGAAAAGGACATTTTGACAAGAGCATTCTGAAAGGAAATGCGCGCAAGGATAGCGCAGGCATCAAATAAAAAACCCGGCATTGCCGGGTTTTTTATTGTCTAGATTTTGCTAAATAGATAATCCGTTTTCTATTCGCGGAAAAACTCCAATGCGCCTGCATCAGGATTTTCATCTCGCACAAGATTACGCAAATCGACTTGTGTGTCTGGTGCGGTGTTTGTGGTATCCGCATTCACGGCGGGCGATAAACTGAACAAGCGATAATCGCCTGCGTTTGCATCCACAAATAATCCGTCAGCCAGCTGATTTAAAAAGACATTGTCGTGGGCATCCAGATTATTAAATCCAGAGAGTGGGCCGGGTTGTGCATCGCCATCAAACCAGAGTGCGGTATTTTCCGCTTCGCCAATAATCAGGTTGTTATAAACTGAAAATTGCGTTGCCGAAGTTTTGTGGCCCATGGCTGCGCGCAAGGCGTCATTGCGCATGTTGATCAGCGTGTTGTGCGCAAATACCACACGCGGAGCAAAACTCAGGCGCGCATTAAAATAAACGGCGCGCGCGCAATTCACCAGGATGTTGTTATACATCTGGATACCGTCCGGGTGACCGCCTTCTGCGTGGATGCAATCGATAGGGCTGTCTTCCACCCAATTATTAAATACCTTGCCACTGCTGCTTTTGCCAATCTGGATGCCGTGGCGCTGGCGAGTGTCATTATCAAACGGGCGATAACCGGCTTTGTTGATGTAATTATTATTCACATTGACTACGCCCGATGCGCAACCTACTTGCAGTGCATCAGCACCTGAATCCAGCAATATATTGTCGTGGATACTGACATCGACTAACGGCGCATCGGGGAAGGGCTTATTGGGTTCGCAGCCAGTATTGCCGATATAAAAGGCTTCATGCTGCAAGGTGAATTCGCTGCGAATATGGTGAATGTGCGTTCCAGTTTGCACAAAGGGCAGGCCAGTCACCAGATCATTAGCTATCAGTTCAGATTTTGCTTTAATGGCCACGCCTTGCGAGTTGACGAATTGAATCCAGCCTAATTCAAAATCGCGGCTTAAATAGCGAATTTTTGCACCGGCGTTGAGTGAGTTGTTCACTTTAAATCCGTAAAGCACATTCGCATCGCCATTGCCCAGAATTTTAAAGTGCACACTTTGGTTGGCGCGAATGGGTTCGGTAACATTTTCAAAAACAACCTGGCCTTCGCAGTTCCTGACTTGTGTGGGTTGTTGTTCGGTGGCGATTAAATTTTTTAACAAAAATGGTTTCGTGTAGGTGCCGCCACGTAAACAAATACGTGTGCCGGCTAGAATGCCTTTAGCGGGGCTTAACTCGTAAGGAATATTACTGGAATTAAAAATGTAGTCGCAATCTACTGCGCTGCATTGATAGCTGTAATGTAGGGACGTGGTGTGTTGCGTTACTTTAAATTCTGGCAATGTTGCCGCAGCATCGGGCACCAGGCTTTTTTGACCATAGAGGACGATTTCCGGCACGCGACCAAAACCGGTGGAGTTTTCAATACGCAAGCGCGAAGTGCTTACCGATAGCGGAACAAATTTCCATACTTTATAAGCATTCAGATCGTCGCTGAGTAACAGTGTGTTAGTCACATCGTCGTACACACGAAAAACTGCAGCACCGTTGCGATCATAAAACGCGAAATGCGTTAAGTCGTAATCCTCCCCCAAATTTAAAATCGCACTATTTAAATGGCCTCCATCGGTCGGTTGGAAATGTGTTTGCGGGTCTGAAACCGTACCGGCCAACGGATCACCCACCAACGCTTGTTCATCAATAAGCAGCACCGGGTTGCCCGTGCTACCCGGCGTCAGGCTTAACATGGAAGGCTGTAAGGGAATAACGGATTCGGCGACACTTAAAGCGCTGGTCGCCAGAAGCGCGGCGCAAACAACCTGTTTTACGAATTGCATTTGCGTGTTTCTCCGGGTTGGTTGATCTAGCGGTTGGATTCGTATATTTAATCGCCCCGGTTAACGGGGAAGCTTGAGTATAAGGAGGGAAAATTAACTTTTCGGAAAAAGACTATGGATTGCCAGTTGTTTCACTGGCTGCTTGTTAGCTTGTGCACAAATTTATTTGAGTTGTAGAACAATAATCGAGCTGGCATCTAATTTTCTTGTCGCGTCTGCCGTACCTTATTCTCCTTTGCGCGGCCTTGCTTCCTGGGTGCCTTCAAATGAATTCAATCATCGGGTGATATACACACTTGCGCACTGTGCATATCTGTGTATACTGTTCATATCGTATATACACAGTTGGGGGTTGCGTGACTGAGGCGTTATTTCTTTCGCAACAAGACAGTCGGCCCATGTATTTGCAAATCATGGAGCAGATCAAACAAAAAGTTCGTGTGGGTGATTGGCCTGCGGGCCACCCTTTGCCGTCGATTCGTGAATTAAGTGTGGCGACCAAAGTCAGTGTGATTACGGTTAAGCGCGCTTACACCGAGCTGGAAGCTGAAGGGGTGATTGTCACCCAGGCGGGGCGAGGTTCGTTTGTTGCTGATGTGATGGATGTGCAAAAGGCGCTGGGCGAAGCGGAACTGGATAAATATATCGCCGGATTAATAGGCGCGGGCAGGGCGCTGGGTTTGAGTGATAACCAAATCCTTGCGCAAGTTAAAAAAGCGTTAGCTGAAGAATGAATGGTGAACTTAACAGGAGTTTATATGTGTAAAAAAATATTGAAATGGGTTGCCGGAATCACATTGGCAAGTTGCTGCAGTTTGGTGGTTGCAGAAGCACTGCCCAAGGCGGGAAATATTAATCTGCAGTCGATTAATAAAGGCCTCTCAATGGACAAATATACCGAGGAATACACCCACGGAACTATTACTGGCGTTACTTTTAATGAACAGCAGAAAGGCCCTATGCATATGGGCAAGTCAGCATGTTCCTTCTCTATTTTTACCCATAAGGAAATCAATAAATCTGTGGGCTTTTGTGGTTATGAAGATAAAGATGGCGACAAAATCTTTATTCAATATGAAGGGGCTAGCGATGCAAAAGGTGAATGGAATGGCACCGACCAAATTATCGGCGGCACGGGTAAGTACAAAAATATTCAGGGTAGCGGCCCTTATTCCTGCGCAGGCACTGATAAAGAAGGTGAATTCCCTTGCACTACAAAACTAACCTATCGCCTACCTTAAATATTTAGTAACTCGCAGACAATTTTCGCGGGAGTGAGAAATGCAAAACGCCATTGAATTTCAGCAGGTTTGCAAACGCTATTCGGATTTTTATCTGGATAACCTTAGCTTGCAATTGCCGCAAGGGCAGGTGATGGGGTTGGTGGGGATTAACGGTGCGGGAAAATCCACCACCATGCGTTTGCTGATGGGCTTGGTTAAGCCGGATTCGGGTAGTGTCAATGTGTTGGGTTGTGCGTTACCACAACAACAAGTGACAGTAAAAGAGCAAATTGGCTTCGCCTCGGATGATATGCGTTTGTATAAAAATGAAACCTTACGCTGGCATATGGGATTTATTCAATCCATTTATCCAGCCTGGGACCCGCTCTATGCCGATCATTTGCTGCGCATATTTGATTTAAACGCGGATCAAAAAACCAGGGGTTTTTCCCACGGGCAGCGCGTTAAAGCGGGTTTGCTACTGGTGTTGGCACGGCGCCCGAAACTGGTGGTGCTGGATGAGCCAACCACCGGGCTGGATCCGGTAGCGCGTGAAGAGGTGTTGTCGGAATTGGCGGATATTTTGCGCGATGAAGAACGCAGTGTACTTTTCTCGTCGCACAATACTCAGGACGTTGAACAGCTATCTGACACTATTAGTTTTTTACATAAAGGCAAATTGCTGGATTCGCAAGATAAAGAAACCTATCTGGACCGCTGGCGGCGAATTTTATTTACCGGCAATCTGGATACAAGCAAATTAGTAGTGCCTGGCTTGGTAAAAGTAAAACAAAATGGTTCGCTCTTTGAGTTGGTGGTGAGTCAATTTCAGGATTCAGTGGTCGAGCGTTTGCATGAACAGGGGGCGAGTGTTTCGAGTGTGGAACCTATGTCGTTGGAGAAAATATTTGTTGCCACGGTGAGATCGGGAGTGCACTCATGAATTACTCATTAAATATGCCCGTCGTACACATACTGGTTCAGAAGGATTGGTATTTACTCCGTAAATTGATTGCACTCTATATGACGGGCGCGTTTCTGGCATTGAGCTTTATCAGTTTGGGTGAGTGGCAATTTGTGATGGGAATGACCTTGCTCTTCAGCATGGTTATTGGTTTGGGTAATCACCAGTTAACCAATACGATCATCAACGAGCGCAAAGAGCAGACCTTACCGCTTATTATGAGTTTGCCGATATCGCCAAGTGATTATGTGGTTGCGAAATTAATTGCCAACATGACCTTGTTTGTCATTCCCTGGGCTGTTGTTGTGATTGCGACTATTGCCGTGTTTTTATTGACACCTATTCCTGATGGTATTTTGCCGTTAACGATTATTGGTGCGCTGTATTTTATGCTGTGCTATTGCCTTACCTGGTCTGTAGGTATGATTAGCGAATCAGAAGGGGTAGTGCTCTTTGTAATGGTATTTACCAATTGCCTGATCGGACCCATGTTTTACCTTATCTTCCGTGTTCCGGAGATTGCGCAGCACGTATGGGCGCAAGAGCCTAATTGGAACTCCACAGCTATTGGCATAATTGTCTTTCAATTAGCGTTTATTGTTTTAGCGTTAGTGTCTGCCTTCCATTGGCAAGCACGCAAAGAAACTTTTCTGTAATTTTTAACCCAGATTAACGTTAATATTTTTTCCTGGTGGCCGTTATGAATTCCACAGTTGAGTCACGCCTGTCTGAAACCTCTGCTGCGCAATCAAGTGAGCAAGAATTGCAGCAGCGGTTGCATTATCTGGATAATCTGCGTGCCCTGGCGATGATTGCCGGGGTGTTTTTTCACGCGGCCCTGGCCTATAGCCCTATGTTAAACACCTATTGGCTTTCGGCGGATACCCAACAATCGCCACTGGTGGATATTGTGGGCTTTTTTATGCATTTATTTCGCATGCCCTTGTTCTTTTTAATTGCCGGTTTCTTTGCGGCTTACCTGGTTGCCAAGCGCGGGATGAAAGGGTTTATTGGCAACCGTGCAAAACGGGTTCTTTTGCCATTTGTTATTTTTATGCCCTTGTGTTTATGGGCGGTAGTCGCACCCCTGTTGGCGGCGGTGCACACTGTGGAAAATAAGTCGCCCGTATTACTTATGATTGCCAATGCATTTGTAAACCCTGCGGAGGCGCCGCCCCAACCACCACCAACCACCATGCATTTGTGGTTTTTGTATGTGCTGGTGTTTTTGTACTTCTTGACCTGGGCGTTGAGTTATCTGGATTGGACAGCAGTGCGGGGAAAATTTTCCACGATAAAACCGCTGGTATTTATCGCTGTAGTTCCGCTATTGCTCTTGCCGGGATTGTTCCTGGTGTCATCGCCTTTGCCAGCACCAGACAGTTTTTTACCGCAATTGTGGGCCTTTGGTTTCTTCGGGTTGTTTTTCGCCGCTGGTTATTGGATGTTTCAACAGGATCATTTTCTTGAGCAATTTTCGGCTTATTGGGTGTATTTGCTGCTCGGGAGTATTGCGCTTTACGCGGTCTATTTTCAGCTGATACCTAAAAAAATTATCATCCCCGCACCGACTGTGGAACTGACAACAACAGTTGTGCTGAAACTCTGTGAAGCTTTTGTTGCGGTATGGATGACACTGGTTTGTCTGGTGCTAGGGAAGCGCTTTTTAAATACGCCGAGTCGCAGTATGCGTTTTATGGCGGACAGTTCTTACTGGATTTACATTATCCATGTGCCGTTATTGTTTGCCATCCAGTATCAGTTGATGGATTTGCAATGGGGTTGGATAGAAAAATTTGTTGCGTCCCTGGGAATTACCCTGGCGATAGGCGCAGTAAGTTATTTGCTGCTGGTGCGCTGGACACCTATTGGCTGGATGCTGAATGGCAAGAAAAAATAACCGCTGGTGCGAATTGAGGAATTAGAAAGTAATCCGGTATTGCAGATGGAAGCTGCGCCCCTGGCCAGCAAAAAAACGATCATTGCGCTGCACTACCTGTGTGAAATAAGTAGTGTATTGGCGATTGGTAATATTAGCTATACCGAGTGAAAAATCACCCCAGCGAGTTGCACGTGTCAAACTGGCATCCAGCAAACTATAGCCGGTGAAATTCGCGGTAGTGGTACCGCGAGTTTGGAAATCGCGCGAGGCATCATTTGCCCATTGAATGTGCGATGTCCATTGCTGTGGCCATTGTTGTGACCAGCTCAACACCAGGCGGCGCGGTGGAATATCCAGCGCCGTTAAATCGCTATCCAGAGTGCTATCGCCGTTGCTATCAAATTCACCCTGCGTGTCGGCGTACATTAATTTCAATTGGGTGCTATCAAACACTTGCCAGCGGCTATTCAATTCCCAGCCACTGGTTTCGCTGGGGCGGCGATTTAACCGATACACACCATCCACCAATTGCAATTGGTTGCCGTGTTTGGCTTCCGATTGAAAATAGCTGAGTTGCCCCTGCCAACGTTTGGATGCATAGAAAAAGCCCCATTCGCGATTGCGCGTCACCAGCGGCGATATGGAAAATACATCTTCAATATCTAATCCGGGTTTGTTGATCGCGCGTAGTTCGCGGCCCGCGTCGGGCATGCCAAAACCTTCGCCATCATTAAAGACCAGGTTTAAATGCGGCGTTAGTTGGTAAATTGCCCCCAGGTTATAAATAGTTTCATTGAATTCCAGCTCGCCACCGCTCACTTGCGTGTTGCCACTGGTGGCAATGGTTTGGAAATCATTGACGCTGAGTTTGGCTAGCTCGCGCCGCAGTGTTGCGTTCAGGGTGAATTTTTCGGTGAAATGGTAATCACCTTGTAAAAAAGGTGATTGATTGCGGAAATGCATTTCCGGTGACCAGATGCGTTTTGTCATCAACAGTGGTTGGCTATTTTTATCATCGAGCAAATCCAGTCCGGCGGTTAAATCCAGTTGAGTATTTGCCAACTGTGCTTTATAAAAACTCAACTTGGTGCCGTATTTTTCTGAGTGCATTTGCGATTGGTCGTAAATATTATTGCCCAGGCGCGCATCCTGAAAAATAGCGGTATTGGTAGCTCCAAAGGTGGCTGCAAATTCTTGCCAGAAAAATTTTGCAGAAACTTCTCCGCCCACTAATTCTGAGTGGTGATAATCAAATGCAATATGTTTGACTCGGTTGCCTGGTGGGGTGCCATGAACTGCGCCAGGTTTTATCGAGGTCAGTTGGCCGGTTTGGGTATTACCCGGCACCGTAAGAAAATCACCGTGACTTTTTATTTCATAATCATTAAAGGTGAGTTCAAATTTTTGCGCGCCCTGATGATGGCTGGCTTTCAGGAGCAAGTCATGGCTGCGTGTATCCTGAATATCGCCTTGAATTTGTTCCAGCCCGATTAGCTTGCCATTGCCGTCGCGAAATAAACCTTGCTCTTCCAATGTTCCCGCCACTAATAGCGAGGAGGGGCCAAAGGCCGCATTGTGCATAAAGCCCAGCTTGTAACCCCGGGTGTCACTGGAAGGATGATCGCTGAAATTCACAGTGCTGGATAGGCGGCTGACAGATTTATCACTGGTATCATGGGTGATGAAATTAATAATGCCGCCAGTTGCCCCTAAACCCTGCATGGCATTAGCGCCATAGATCACTTCTATACTTTTCACCATTTCCAGGTCAATCACATGGCCGTCACGCGAAACATCGCGTAGTGGATTGCTCTGCGGAATACCATCAATCATGATCAGCGGCGAGCCTCCACGCAATGTCTCGCCCTGAACACTAAGCTTTTGCCGCGCCGGTGCAAAACTGGGAATCAGGTTGGCCAATACCTGGCTGGTGGTAAAACCCAATGCCAATTGCTGACGAATTTCCTGCTCAGTAATTACCGTGACCTTAAATGAGAGTGCATTGGATGCAGCAGGTGTGCGATTGGTGGATATATGGACCTGTAGCAGTTCTTCCAATGACAGGTCATAAAAACTGACAGCTTCAGGTTCGGCCTGGACTGCGGATGAGGAAAATCCAAGGAGCCCACAGGCGATAGCCAAACTGCGTCTGCGGAAACTACCTCTCATCACTCACTATGCTCCGGTTTATATATTTGTCGGGTTAAGCATAGCAGGTGATTTCACAGATATTTTTTAGATGACATGGTTGTTTCTGTTATCTGGCTTGCTTTGAGTATTGTTCGCTGACGAAATGGATGAGCTATTGTCGTTCCCCATGAGTGATAGCAGTAATAACAGAAGATGAACGCTATAAAACACTGTCTCGTTGCTGATCATATCAATAACCGCCGGATTGGTTGGTGTGCAGAGGTGACGTTAATCGCTGCAAAAAATCCTATGTGAATCAGTCAATTAAGGCTCTTAAATAATTCTTAATAAATATTAATTTCGCAAAGCACTATTCGAGCGGTGGAGAACTGGACAAGCGCAATGGCAGCGATTAAGGTCGCAGCGTTTTGTGGGCGAGTGGAATACTTATGACTGAGCGCGTGTATCAACCCGAATCAAAAGCCAGCGAATATTTTCTGGGCGATTGGACGTTATGTGTGCGCACCAATGCGCTGGCGCGTGGTGAAGCCCGGGTTGAATTGGAAAATCGTTTGGTGCTGCTGCTGGTGTTTTTTATCGAGCATCAGGGCGAGGTTCTGGGCAAAGAGCGTATCCTGAAAACCATCTGGCAGGGTAAGGTGGTGAATGACGATAGCCTTGCTGTAGCCATTAGTCATCTGCGCAAAGCCCTGGGTGATAATTCCCGCTCGCCCGACTATATAAAAACCATTCCCGGGGTTGGGTATCAGTTAATTGCCAGGGCCGGGGTTGCTCCATCGGCAGAGTTGAAACCCGAATCTGTCGCTAAGCAAGCGGCTGAATCTGCGTTGCCTGCAGTGACTGATCCCCGTGCTGAGCGAAATGGTGCGCGTATATTTTCTGTGCTGCTTGCGTTTGTGTTGATGCTGGTGATTGCCGCGATTGTATATTTGCGTGAAATGGCTCAAACGCCGGTTCAGGATGTAAATGCGACTGCGCCAACGAATCCGGCCTTGTCCCAATTGAATGCTGAAAACCAGCAGCGTTGGTTCCAGGCGCAGCAACAATTGGCAGGTTGGTCGCCCGATGAACTCAAGTCTGCAATTCAAACCCTGCGCGACATTTTGCAACAGGCACCAGCTTATGCTCCTGCCTATGCGGCTATTGCAGACGCAAAAATAAAGTTACTGCAAGAGCAACTTGGGCAGAAAGAACACTGCGCGGAAGTATTGGGGTTGTTGAATAAGTCGGTGGACTTGTTAAATAAAACGGCGGCGGTGGATGCGCAACAGCAACCAATACTGGTTACCCGTGGCAATGTGCTTTTCTGGTGTGCGCGCGATTACGCAGCCGCAGAGCAGGATTATCAACTTGCGCTACAACTAAATCCAAACGATGACTTGGCGCCCATGCAATACGCACAATTGTTGCTGGCGCAGGGAAAGTTTGCCGAGTCATTGCTACAAGTAGAAAAGTCCCGCCAATTAAATCCGCTTAATTATTCTGTACCCACAGTGGTGTGGATTTACCAGATGCAGGCGCGTGATGATCTCGCATTAAAAGAGTTGGAGCGGATCAACAGTGCTGAACCCGGTGATAGATATTTCCATATTTCCGCACAGCGGGTGTACGCTCGCCTGGGGCGTGAGCAAGAATCATTGCAGCACTGGCTATGGTTAATGCGCGATTCCGGTTATAGCGACGCCGATATTCAATCGGTGCAAGCAGAATTTACGCAAGGCGGACTCATTGCGGTAAACCGCTGGTTATTGGCGCGCAAGGATCAAATCGATTTGGGGCAATACATTCCACCCTTATCCTCGGCTCGCTATGCGTTGGCCGCGGGGGAGTTAGAGGTGGCGATGGATTATCTGGAGCAGGCATTTGTTGCGCGGCAATCGCCGTTATTGTGGGGTAATGTGGACCCGGCGTATGACCCGGTGCGTAACAATCCGCGTTTCCAGGCAATTATGCAGCAAGTGCAACAACCGGAATTTCCGCCCCGTTAATTAAACTTCTTTTAATTAAGGTCCACTTAAGGTTATTAAGCTTTCTTTATATTCCTTCATTATTTTTTTACGCGCAGTGTTTTTAAGCTCTCTCGTGGTAAGTCGGTAAGGATTACTCACATTAATAACCACAGAGGCTTTTGCTATGAAACATTTAGTGTTGTTAGGTTCCTTCTTGTTGTTTGGCTGCGGAATATCTGTACCCAATGATGCCAGCGCCTCCCACGCGGCTGATAATAAATTAAAAAAACTGGATCTGGATTGGCAGTATTCACTCTACGCACCAGTGGCATCAACGCCGGTTGTATCTGGCAACCAGCTATTGGTCGCAGCGGAAAACGGCAATCTCTATTCTTTCGATTTAACCACGCGCGCATTTGGCTGGCTCTATCACACGGAAGCCGGCATTGCTTCTACACCGACGGTGGCTGATGGGAAAATTTATTTCCTGAGTCGCGATGGTTTTTTTTATGCCTTGGAGCAAACAACCGGTAAACGTTTATGGCGTTTTGCTACGGGTGGTGAAGGGCGCTTTGGTGCAGTAGGTGGTTACGGTTTGCCTGCAGAAATGGGGCCGGTACCAGACCCCTGGGACTTTTATTTGTCATCACCGATAGTGCATAACGGCAAGGTTTATTTTGGTAGCACCGATAAAAATCTTTACGCATTAGATGTTGCAACCGGTGCAGTAGCCTGGTCATTCACAGCGGATGAAGCGATTCACTCATCACCGGTAATCAGCAACGGCAAAATCTTTTTCGGCACCTGGGGCACCAAACTCTATGCATTGAATGCAGAAACCGGTGCGGAACTGTGGCAACGCCAGGGTGGGACTGACCCGCAATATTTTGCCATGCAAGGCATAACCGCTGCGCCAGTAGTTGATAACAACAATGTGTATGTGGGCGCACGCGATGGCTTTGTCTACGCCTGGCGTCAGAGTGATGGTGTCCAGTTATGGAAATACGATGCTGCTTACAGTTGGGTATTGGCCAGTGCCGCTGTGGATGAAAAAAATGTTTATATCGCGACTTCGGATACAGGTTTATTTTTAGCGCTGGATAAAAAAACCGGGGTGGAAAAATATCGTGCGGATACGCGGGTATGGACTTACACCAATCCGCTGTTGGTACAAAATCGTTATGCATTTGTGGGCACTATGACTGGCGAACTTTACGGGTTTGATAAAAATACTGGAAAAAAACTTTGGTACTACCAAACCCCGGAAAGCCGCGCTGATATTAACGATATAGTGGATGGAAAAACCGGTAAGTTACGCAATGAAAAATTGTTCGCCCCGGAAATGCAAACCCAGGCGGGTGTGGAGTTAGTTAAAGCCTTGGGCGCGTTCGTAGCTTCACCCATTTGGGTTAATGACCAGCTAATTGCTGTTACCGCAACAGGCGATATTTTATTATTTGATACCAATAAAAAGCGTGCTGACTAATAACTTCACATCAATAGCCATCACTTTTTTGCATCGCCCATAAGTGGGCTGCAACCAATGCTCGCCAGGGTGAAAACCCGGCGAGCCATTCTTGTGTTTGCTGCTCGGAAATTTTTTGGTCGCCGGTAAATTTTTTCTGTGCGGTAAGCAAGCGCTGCAGGTTGCGGCGTACTGCTACATCGCCATGCAATGACCCGTCCAGCCAGCCAAAGCCACGCAACAATGCGTAATGGATTGTCCAGGGGCCAATACCGCGCACTTTAATCAGCTGGTTATAAATATCTTCGGCAGCGAGTGCCTGACCTGTCAGGTAATTATCCAGCCAGTGTTGCATGGGCAATTCATTTGTTTGAATAAGCTGCGCAAGGTTCAGCAAAGTAGTTGCTTTGGTTTGGGAAAAACTGCATTCGCGTAAAACGGTGTGATTCAGTGTGAGTATTTGCTCCGGGCCTGGGTAGCAAATAATTCCTGATGAATGAAGCATTCCTGCGCGTTGGATTAGTTTTCTGCGCAGTGAGATTGCCGCACCCAAACTAATTTGTTGTCCGGTAATTGCCCAGCTCAGTGCCTCAAACGGTGACGCTGATTGCGGGACGCGCAAACCGGATTGATTTATCACTAAATTTTGTAGATCCGCATTGTTGGCTGCAAAGGCCTCAAATTCGCTGGTCGATTGGTTGAGCCCCAGCATGTGTCGGGCAAGTTGCCGCAAGCGCAGTTTGGTTTTCTCTTCGTCAATTTTTTTGCGGCCGGAATCTATATCCAATGACACCTGCAATTGTTTGCCGGTGCCAAAACTAAATTGCAAACAGGCGGGCAGGGAATCCCACATAATCCCTTTAAAAAGATTTTTTTCATCCCAGCGTTCTGCCAGCATTTGAGTATCACGCTGATGGAAGGATAAAAAATCGGCGCGCCGAAAGTTATCGGGCAAGGTGATTCTCAGTACGGTTTTCATTGTTTGAATATTGCCATTTCAAAGGTTTCAATCAGGGTATTTTATTCAGCTTTTCCTGCATCTATTTCGCGCTGCAATAATATCTGTTTGCGTTCAACGCCCCAGCGATAGCCAGATAAATTGCCATCGCTACGCACTACCCGGTGGCAGGGAATAGCGATGGCGATTGCGTTGGCCGCGCAGGCACCGGCAACCGCGCGCACGGCTTTAGGTGAACCAATTGCCTGAGCAATATCACTGTAGCTGCGTGTTTCTCCGGCGGGAATTGTGCGCAAGGCTTGCCATACTTTTTGTTGGAATAAAGTGCCGCGAATATCCAACGGTAATTGTAAAGCCTGTTTTGGGTGCTCAATGAGTTGCACCAGCAGTTGCAGTTGTTCAGCAAAATCCTGCTCGCTGTGCTTTAGCTCAGCGGCAGGAAAACGTCTGCGTAAATCAGCTATCAGTTCCTGTTGGGTATCACCCAATAAAATGGCACAGATACCTTTTTCACTGCGTGCGACCAGGAATTTTCCCAGCGATGATTTACCACAGGCGAAGTCTATTTGCTTAGCGGGTGACTTTTTTGGATGGGGTGATGAATCCATTTGTTGGCGATGAGCTTTGGCGTAAGCCTTGGGGCTAACACCGGTTATCGCTTTAAATTGCCGCTGCAAATGGTAAGCGCTGATGCCTGCGTAATTTGCCAATTCATCCAGTGAGGGTTCTTGTGCGGCGGTTTCAATATGGCGGCAGAGGCGGGCAATGCGCTCTGTTTGCGCGGCATCTGCAGAAGCAGCTTGCGGATGGCAGCGTTTGCAGGCGCGAAATCCTGCTGCCTCTGCATCACTGGCATTATCAAAAAAACGTACATTGTCGCGCTTGGGGCGACGTGAAGGGCAACCGGGACGGCAATAGATGCCGGTGGTGATAACTGCGTAGATAAAAGATTCACCCGCACTGACATCGCTTAATCGCTGCCAGCGCTGTTCATCCTGATTGCTCGCCTGAATGGAATTATTGGGGGGAGGTGTTTTGTTTGTCATAGCAAGAGATGAGTTGTGAATACAGGTTTACTTTATTCCTAATCGCACCGGGTGACAGCCCAAATCTTGCTATTACATTCGAAATAGTTAGCCGCTAACTTAATACAGCCTATTGCGCCTCGGCTTCTTCCGGCTTGCGCAGAATCTGCGGTGCTGCTAACGCCAGTAGAATCAATGTGCCCAATAAAACCACCGGGCCGCTGGTCACAATCATAAAGGGCGTCGAGTCTTTTACGGCATAAATGGTGCCAGTAAAGGTTTGCGCTTTGAAAGAATCGCTGTGGCTGAGGATTTTACCTTTGTTATTGATAATCGCACTGGGGCCATTGTTGGTGGAATACACAAGATAGCGACCAGTTTCCAGTGCGCGCATCTGTGCCATCTGCATAAATTGTTTAGATTGGATTGAGTCCAGAAACCAGCCAAGGTTATTTACATTTAACAATACCTGGGTTTCCTTTGCTGATGTGGCGATTAAATCCGGGTAAACAATTTCGTAGCAGACTGCCGGCGTAATGCGCACACCATTGGCAATTAACCCGTGTTGATCCTGCGGCCCCAAATGAATAAATGAGGTTGGTAAATCAAAAAAATCGATTAAGCCGCGCAACTGATTTGGAAAGGGCAAATATTCGCCGAAGGGAACCAGACGGCGTTTGTGATAAAAACCGTAGCCGTTACCTAAACCAACGATAGAGTTATAAAACTTTTGCTTGTCTTTATCTTCGTAAATTACACCGGTAAACAATGCGGATTCATTCAGTGCCGCTTGCTTGTTCATTTCCTCAAGGAAAGGCAGCGCTTCGTGAAATGTTAGTGACGTAGGAATTGCCGCCTCTGGCCAAACTACCCAGTTGTTGCTCCACAAGTCCTTGCTGAGATCACGCAATTGATTGAGCGCATTTATGGTGCTTTCTTCATCGAAACTTAATTTAGTTCCCTGATCGATATTCGGTTGCACCATGGCAACGGTGATAGGTTTTGTATCTGGCTCTGCCCAGGTAATGGTTTTTAAACCCGCACCTATAATCCAAAATAAAACGGCGAGACTGGTTAATGCGACAAGAGGAATATTTTTTTTCGGTTCGCGCGATTTTGTCCAAATCCACTCAGCGATAACACCGGCAGTGAGCGCAAGCAAAAAGCTGATGCTAATAACTCCGCTCACTGGTGCCCAGCCTGCAAGCCCGGTATCCAGGTGGGCGTAACCTAAAAATAACCAGGGGAAGCCGGTGAGTAACCAGGTGCGAGTCCATTCACCCAGCATCCAGCAAGCGGGTAATGCGAGTGTGAGTGCAAAGCGATGATAGTTAAACCATTTAGCGTAAACGTAAAAGGGAATGCAAAACGCCAGCGCCATAAAGCAGGCAAAAATAAATACCAGAAATGCAGCAAAGAAAGGGGATGCACCGCCAAAATTATGGATGCTGGTATAAACCCAATGAATGCCCGCGCCGTAAAAACCCAGCCCAAAAGCAAAGCTGCGCCACAATATATTCTTAAAGTGCTGTTCTTTTAATAACAGGCCAAATACGACCAGGCTAACAATTGCGACCGGCCAAATATTAAAAGGTGCAAGGCTCAGGGGAAGTAGTGCACCACTAATTAATGCAATCAGTAATGCTAATTTGTTAGGAAGAGCAAGAATTTTATCGGACATAATCTTTTCTTGTAGTTTAAAAAAATCCCGCCGGAGGGCGGGATTTTAAAATGAAAGCAGTGCTTCGAATCCGTTTCCCGTCAGGGACTCTGTTTCGAAAACGCATAAATACATCCATGTAGCTCCCTATCGTCATCCATGACTCTAGGGTTTCGAAACAGAGTCCCTGACGGGAAACTCAGTGAGTGCCACTTAAAAACTCAGGTGTTAATCATTCAAAATAGTTAAGCGCAATAAATGAATCTGACGATTGTCAGCGTAGAGTACCCGGAATTGCATGTTGTCCAATTGCACAATTTCGTTGCGCTTGGGCAAGTGACCGAACTCTTGCATCAGGATGCCACCAATAGTATCGAAGTCTTCATCGCTAAATTCGGTGCTGAAAAACTCATTAAAACTTTCGATCGGCGTCAAGGCTTTAACGATGTAATCATTTTCGCTTACACGTTTGATGAAATCAGAAGTCTCTTCTTCTTCATCGGTTTCATCTTCGATTTCACCAACAATTTCTTCCAGGATATCTTCAATGGTCAACAAGCCTGTGATACCACCGTACTCGTCCATCACCAGAGCCATGTGGTAGCGATTCTCACGGAATTCGCGCAGCAATACGTTAACGCGTTTGCTTTCCGGGATGACGTTAGCAGGGCGCAAGATGGTTTCAATATTGAAATTGTCAGTGCCTTTGAGTGCGAGTGGCAGTAAATCCTTGGCGAGTAAAATGCCGCGCACATCATCGATGTTTTCGCCAATCACCGGAAAGCGGGAATGGCCGGATTCAATAATCTTGGGCAAGTATTCTTGCGGTGAATCTTCGATGCGGATGGCCACAATGTGTGAGCGCGGTACCATAATTTCGCGCGCTTGCAGGGAGGATACGTCGAGCGCGCCTTCGATAATGCTCAGCGCCTCCTGATCCAGGAGCTGGTTATCGGCGGCATCCTTGATGATTTCCATCAATTCATCGCGGGATTTTGGCTCGGCGCTGAACGCGTGTAATAGTTTGTCCAGCCAGGAGCGTTCGTGTTTTTCAGTGGTGGTGCTACTCGGATGTTCGTCCGACATGATGATAGTTCCCAAGGTCTTTATTCTTCAGCAGTGAGATTATCTTGATAGGGGGCAGGAAAACCAAGCCCGGTGATGATTTCAGTTTCCAGCGCTTCCATAACATCAGCTTCATCGTCCTCGATATGGTCATAACCGAGTAGGTGCAAACTGCCGTGTACCAACATATGAGCCCAGTGGGCCTCCAGGGTTTTGCCTTGTTCTTGCGCTTCGCGCTCAACAACCGGGGCGCAAACCACCAGATCTCCTAGTAGGGGGATGCCAACTTCTTCAGGGATATCGGCGGGGAAGGAGAGCACATTGGTTGGCTTGTCCTTACCTCGGTATTGCGAATTCAATTCCTGACTTTCGGCTTCATCAACGATATACAGACTGACTTCCGCTTCATCCAGTTCCTGGCTTTTCAGGGCAGCGCTAATCCAACTTTCCAACACAGCAACCGGTGGAAGTTTCTGGCTGCTGGTATTGGTTTCTATATCTATCTGGTACATATCAATCGGCTTTTGGCTGCTTCTGTTCAAAGGCGTCGTAGGCTTCCACAATGCGCTGCACTATGGGGTGGCGAACTACGTCCTTGGAGGAGAAGTGGGTGAAGCTAATGCCGTTGACGTTATCCAGCACTTCAATCGCGTGGCGCAGGCCTGAAGCCATGCCGCGCGGTAAGTCGATTTGGGTTGGGTCGCCGGTGATTACGGCGGTAGTGCCGAAACCAATCCGGGTCAGGAACATCTTCATCTGTTCACGCGTGGTGTTTTGGCTCTCATCGAGAATAACAAACGAGTTGTTCAGGGTGCGGCCGCGCATAAAGGCGAGGGGGGCAACCTCAATAACACCGCGTTCCATTAGCTTGCCGACAGTATCGAAGCCTAACATTTCAAATAGTGCATCGTAGAGCGGGCGCAAATAAGGATCTACCTTCTGAGCCAAATCACCGGGTAAAAAGCCCAGTTTTTCACCTGCTTCTACTGCAGGGCGAACCAGCAATATGCGCTCGATTTCATTTTTCAACAAGGCTTCTACCGCGCAGGCAACGGCGAGGTAGGTTTTACCGGTACCGGCCGGGCCGACTCCGAAGTTGATATCGTGTTTTTGCACTGCACGCACATAGCGTTGCTGGTTTAAACCGCGTGGTTTGATAGTGCATTTTTTGGTGCGGATCAGGGTAATCCCTTCATCGCCTTCAATTTCCTTTGTTTCTGCCGGAAAGGCTTGCGCATCGGTTTGATCAAGTTGTTGCATAAGCTGTTCTATACCTGAGGTTTGCAAAGCCAGGTGAACTTCATCTGGCGTGAGCTCTGCATGTTCGGTCAATTGATAAAGGTTGCGCAAAAGCTCGGCGGCGGCGCGCGTGGTATCGGCAGGGCCGATCAGCTCGAAATCAGTACCGCGATGGCGGATTTCTATATCAAGGCGTTCTTCGATCTGGCGCAGGTGCTGGCCCAGCAGACCATTGAGATTCGCGAGTCGGCGACTGTCGCCCGGTGCCAGGCTTAGCTGGTGGGTAACGGTTTCCGGGGCGGAGGTGACGTGACTATTCAAAGCAGGTATAGATCTCTTTCAGCTTCAGTTAAGGTAAGACTAAACCATTAAAAGATCCTTTTGGGCCCCGGTATGCACTTTTCCTGACAAGGTCACTACGTCGTTATAGGTATCGACGTTGATTTCCAGCCCCTCCACATTCTTGGATGCCAGCAGCTCGGTTTTGATTGCCGCTGTTGTGGAGACGTCATCAACATACTGCGAGAAGCTGCGGCGGTTGCTAGCGGCTGATTGCGAGTTTGCTGTCGCCGGCTTTGAGGCAACCTTGATATTGTTTTTCACGGAATCTATGCCTTCAATTCCCAGGGCAATATTTTCAGCGAGCTCTTTTTCGATATCGGTATTCACTTCGCCGCCCAATGTGGCGACGTTATTGTCGACGTTGATGTCTATCTCCAATGCATCGAGATGTTTGTTCAGCACTAATGCTGTTTCCAGTTTGCTTTCAATCCAGCCATCTTTAAAAGCCTCTTTACTGTCCTTCCAGGATTGTTTGCTGTCCTGTTTAAATTCAGCCCAGTATTCAGCGGCGGATTTTTTGTCGGCGTTGGTGTTTTGCCCTGCATTATTCGCATTGGCAACCGATGTGACGCTGATAGTCGTTGCAATAATAAATGCGCTTAATGGAGCTTTGATGGAGTGAAATTGTAATGATTTCATGGTTTTTCTCCTTTCGCTAAACATAGCGTTCATTAAGTTAGCTGCATATTTTTCTATGCGTGCATTTGTAATGCTGCGGGTTTTGTGCCAGTTCTTAAAAATAAGAGATAAGTCTTTGTAAAAGATATTAATTTTTGTGGTTCGTCTATTTTATGCGGGCTCAATGTTTTGAAAATACTACAAGTGTTTTTCCCCGATTTTTTAACTGGTACGAAAATAGCTAATAAATATTACTGTTTAAAAAGTCGGGAGAAAAGGCGATGAATACTCGTGTAATTATTCAGGAGCTGCAAGAGCTCAGGCAGTCACCTGATAAATCAATTGCAGTGGCATTAAAGGTCCTGGTAATAATTGCTGTTTTATACACATTATATTTTTGCAGCTCTTTAGTGTTACCCATTTTTGTTGCTGGTTTTATTGCGTTATTTTCCAGCCCATTAACCCGCTTTATCGAAAATTTTAGTATCCCCCGATCGCTGGCGGCAGCGCTGGTAATTGGTTTGCTCATTTTTATTATGGTTTTGACCTGTGTATTTTTGGTAGATCCAGCTAGTCATTGGATAGCTCGGTTACCGGAGTTAAGCGATAAAATAACAATCGCAATTGGTGGGCTGGCAGAATCATTTGAGTCACTAAAGACCTATTTGTTTCCTGTTGCCGAGATGGAATCTGCGGTGGGCAGTGTTGCCGAGTCCTTATTGGTTACTGCGTTTTCTGCTGTGGCAGGAACTACTGCCACCCTCATTATTCAGATATCGGTTGTATTTGTTATTGCGTATTTTTTTCTAGTGTACGGCGATGCGCTCATGCGCAATATGCTACGCGCACAATCTTCCTTCGGTGAAAAACGAAAGACGGTAATTATTTTTCAAACTGTACGTGATGATATTTCTCATTATGTACTGGTGATTTTCTTAATTAATCTGGGGTTGGGTGTGGCAACAGCCGGGGTAATGTTTGTTTTGGGTATCGGTGATCCATTGCTTTGGGGGGCTTTGGCTGCAGTGCTGAATTTCGCCCCCTATTTAGGCCCCTTGTTATTATCGGTGATTCTTACTGGTGTTGGTTTTATAGAATATGAGTCTTTAGGGGGAATGTTAATGGTTCCCGGGTCCTATTTATTATTGAATTTTTTTGAATCGCAATTGGTAACTCCTACGGTATTGGGTAAGCGCTTTAATATGAATCCACTGTTAGTGGTGTTGTGGATGTTTGCCTGGGGTTGGGTGTGGGGGGTGATAGGGTTACTTATTGCAATTCCAATGTTGGTTTTCTTCAAGATACTAGCCTCGCATCTGGGATTGATTGGTGATTGGATAAATATTCTTGATGCAAATCCCGATTATTCTCGCCGCTAAGTATATTTATTAAATTTTGAAAAATTTTCAAAATTATATTTTTAAAGTTGTTTTATAAATTTTATGTTTTTGGTGATTGTGCTATTTAATTTGTTGAAAATTAAGAAATTATTAATGTATGTAGTTTGATTTTTTGTTTTTTTGAATGGTTGGCACGTTCATTGTTACAAATATAGTGTTCCCCTTAAAGGAGACATCTTATGTTGTACTATTCGATTGTTTTTTTTGTAATTGCAATTATCGCTGGCCTTTTTGGATTTGGTGGTATTGCTGGTGCCGCTTCGGGAATAGCACAAATACTTTTCTTTATTTTTATTGTGCTATTTGTCTTATCCCTGATCTTTGGCCGGCGGCGGTTATAGCCAGGTTGATATCACCACGGGTCTAATTTACTAACAGAGAGGAAATAATTATGGCTACAACATCTTCACTCAAAAACCTGGGTAATGAAAAACTGAACGACATTACTATGTCAGAAGCTATTGCCCAATTTAAAGAGGCTACATCCAGTGTTTATGATGCAGTTAGCATGATAGGCAATGCATCTGCCGCCTCGGCAAAAACACGTTTTAATGAAGGAAAAGAGCAGGCTATGGAGTTGGAGGCCAAGGCAGAGGATGTGGTAAAGGCCAGGCCATTAGTGGCAATTGGTGTTGCCTTTGCAACAGGGTGGTTGGTGTCGCGTTTACTGCAAAGCCGCCATTAAACCATCCGTATCTGGCTATTAGGTCTCATATCTGGAGAGTTTGATCATGGAGACACATGATCTTAAAGCTAAGCCCTTTGATGAGCAGGATGCTCCGGAGGGCTCGCCTTTAATCAATGAGTTGGAAATTACCCTGAGCTTGGGGCAGCAGATAATTGATTGTGCATTAGGTTTGGCTGATTTGGCTCGGGCGGAACTACAGCTTGCAATTCATTCGTTACCCAGATTGCTGATGTTGTGGTTAATTACCATGCCAATACTGTTAATGACATGGTGTTCTTTTTCGGTATTAATAGCCTGGTGTATATATGACTTTAGTAAAGTTGCTGTGATGGGGTTTCTAGTGTTTTTTTTAATGCAGCTATTTCTGTTGCTGATGTGTAATTGGCTGTATAGAAAATATCGTGCGCGAATGATGTTGCCAAATACCTCAGCGCAAATTAGAGATCTGATACAGGTGCTCAATTATGGATCTACAAACAAAGGTGAAGCTGAAAAATAGCCAGTTGTTGGTGCAGCGCAATATATTGCTAGGTCACATGGAGCATTGTGTCGCTAAAAATGGCTCCGAAAGGTTGCTGCCGGTGTTTATAATTTCTGCTTTTGTCATTGGTTTCATTTCATATCGCAGTCGGTGCATCATTCTTGGTGCACATAAGTTAAAAATGTTTAGAGGTTTGCTTCCTTAAACTGGTCTTCGAATTTTTGATTGGTGTCACACTTTTAGAGTTATGTTTTTCTATTCAGAAATTGTTCATTTTGTTCAGAGGTACATAATTGCTACTTTTGACGACTTTCTCTTTTTTATTAAAAATAGTGATAGAGATCGCTAACTGATTGATTTGTTCTGCTTTATCCTCCTTAAGTGGTGCTAGAATGGGTCGGCGCGCCGCTGGTAAACATGAGGGTAATATCGTGGCTGAAGTACTATTAGTTGACGATGACAAAATTTTTTTAGAAGCGACAGCAGAATTGTTGCGGCTATTAGGGCACAACGTAAAAGCGGTAGATTCTGTTGCGCGTGCACGTGACTTGATTAGCGAATATCATTTCACTCATATGATATTAGATCTGATTTTGCCTGATGGTAGTGGCTTGCATTTATTGGAAGCTTTACCTGAAAGAAGTAATACCAAAATTATTCTCGTAACTGGCCATCCTTCTGTTAAATCCATTGTTAGAAATTTGTACGGTTCAAATGTTAATTACCTGATTAAACCTATTGACTTGCCGCAGTTACAATCAATTTTTGTTGAGAGTAAACCCTTGGCAATCAATCAGCAGCAAAGTGCTTGTTTGCATTTTAATTATTTGGTGGGTGAATCAGAACCCATGAAAAATCTGTATCAAATGATTGAGCGTGTGGCAGCAACCAAGGCAAATGTGATGCTGATGGGTGAGAGTGGTGTGGGTAAGGAAATGGTGGCCGCCGCTATTCACTATGCCAGTAATTTGGATGGAGAGTTTGTGGCCACCAATTGTGGTGCTTTTTCACGCGAGTTGATTAATAGCGAGCTTTTTGGGCACGAAAAAGGTGCATTTACAGGTGCTACTCATCGTAAAATTGGTGTTTTCGAGCAAGCTGATAAAGGAACATTATTTCTGGATG
Source organism: Gammaproteobacteria bacterium (assembly GCA_021151625.1). Taxonomy (GTDB): domain Bacteria; phylum Pseudomonadota; class Gammaproteobacteria; order Pseudomonadales; family Cellvibrionaceae; genus Cellvibrio. Next base: position 55,541 of record JAGKWY010000065.1, read on the forward strand.
AAATTACTGAAATGCCCCTGGATCAGCAGCCCAATTTATTGCGTGTTCTGGAGACCCAAAAATTAATCAGGTTAGGATCTGTTACAGCTGTTGATATTGATACCAGGGTAGTTTCTGCCACTAACCGGACAGAACTTGAGATTGCAGAGCAACAATGTTTGCGTCAGGACTTATATTTTCGGTTGGCAGTCTTTCCTATCCATATCCCGCCATTGCGTACTCGCAAAAGCGATATTCCTTTGTTGGTAAAGTATTTCCTGGAAACATTTAATCAGCAATATGACAGTGAAGTCGGCATTAGCGAGCAATCCTTACACAGATTAATGGATTATGATTGGCCCGGGAATGTGCGCGAGCTGCGCCATGCTATCCATCGTGCATATATTATGGCGGACCCGCAAAAAAAACAGGTGGTTCTACCACATGATCTCACTTCGCCTTTTTCCAAAGTTAGTCTGCAGCCTGCTTCCGGGATTTCAGTGGGTAAAACTGTTGAAGAAGTGGAGCGTGAATTAATTGAAATTACGTTGCAGCATTTTGACGGTGATAAGAAGCAGACAGCCGATATGTTAGGTATTAGTTTGAAAACGCTCTATAACCGTTTAAACAGTTATGTAGACGCTTAGTATTGGAGGGACAATGGATAGCAAATATATTAGTGATCGATTAATACATGATGTGCGTAATCCATTGAACAATATTTCGATCAATGCCGAGTTGGGAAAGCTTACATTGGAGCGTACTGGCGATATAGATCGCGCTATTCATATTTTTGAAGTTATTTTGCTTGAGTGCCGTATTTGTAGCGTTAGATTGGATGCATTCAAAGACACTCGCGATCCCGATGAGGCTAAATAGTGATCCAGACTTCCTCTGCAAATGAGTCAGGGTTCGGAGGTATGCCAAATTATGTCTGGCATCTCGTGTTAGCTTCTGTGATCAGTTTTTTTTTAATTAGTACGGCACTTTCCTACCGATCAGTTAACGTTATTGCTGCAAATAACCGCAGCATTAATAACAATCTCCAAACTATTAATCTCATCAAAGATCTGAAGACTGAAATATATGCTGCTGAAAGTAGCCAGCGAGGCTATTTATTGACGTCCAATGAGAAATATCTTGAACCCTATCATAATACACTTGTCATTATTGATGACCTCTTGAATAAATTGCGTGAAGCATCAAGTCGCGTTCCTCTGCAGGCGCAGCGCTATGATCAGCTTTATTCCAAAGTCCTGGACAAGATCAATGAAATGCAATTGATTGTTAGCTTGACTGATGATGATCGTTTTCGGGATGCGGTCAATAAAATCAGGACGGACGAAGGAATAAAGATAATGGAGGAGATTACTGAGCTAATCAGTGAAATGGAAAAGGATGAAACTTTACGTTTAAAAGAAAATAAGAGTCATGCGGTTAATAATCGCCAGTTTATAGTGGCTTCGCTGTTATTGACCAACTCTATTGGATTGGCTCTGTCGCTGGGAATTTTTTTTATTTTGTATCGTAATTCCGCCAAGATAGAAAGTTTATATCGTGAGTTGGAGCAGGCAAATAGTGAGCTGGAGGCCAAGGTCGATGTGCGTACTCAGGCTCTAATGCAGTATTCAGAGGAGCTGCATCGTAGCAATAAGGACCTGGAAGCATTTGCATTTGTGGCGTCGCATGATTTGCAGGAGCCATTGCGAAAAATTCGCGCGTTTGGTGATAGGCTGCAACAAAAATTTATGCAAGATCTTGGTGAGCGCGGGGCAGATTATGTGATGAGGATGCAGGCTGCATCTGAACGCATGTCGATCTTAATTAATGACCTATTGAGCTTCTCTCGTGTAACTACCAAGCAAAAACCATTTGAGCATGTTGACTTAAATCAGGTGGTAGGCAGGGTATTGGATGATCTCGATTATGCGATCGAAGATGCTGGTGCCAGGTTATATATTGAATCCTTACCCACTATCGATGCAGATGCTTCACAGATGGGACAGGTATTTATGAACCTGATGACTAACAGTATGAAGTTCCATAAGCCTGATGTTGCTCCAGAAATTCGAATTACCTGTGAGGAAAAACTCCTTTCTCCGTTAGTGGAAGATATGAGGGAATGGTGTTGTATAAAATTTACCGATCAAGGAATAGGTTTTGATCAGCAATATTCTGAGCGAGTGTTTAATCTGTTCCAGCGCTTGCACGGACGTGATGAATATTCGGGGACTGGTATTGGTTTGGCGTTGTGTCGAAAAATTATCGAGCGCCATGGTGGAAGCATCGATGCTGAAAGCGAGCAGGGAAAGGGAGCGACATTTATTATCCGTTTGCCAATGACTCAACCGGTGATTGAACCGTTGGATATTTAACTTATGCATCATCACTTGTATGTTGCGCGAATGAGCAGTGGCAAATCATGAATATATCTAAAAAAACATTGATAATCCTGATGGCGGAAGATGACAAAGATGATCGTCTTCTTGCCCAGGAAGCTATGTTGGAAAGCCGTGTATTAAATGAGTTGCATTTTGTTGAAGATGGCGTGCAGTTATTAAATTACTTGCATGGCAAGGGTGATTATTCTGACCGCACTCAATATCCAATACCTGGGCTCATTCTATTGGATTTGAATATGCCGAAAATGGATGGGCGAGAAGCTTTGGCTAAAATGAAGGCTGACAAAAATTTGCGCCGGATTCCTGTTGTGATTTTGACTACCTCCAAGGCAGAAGAGGATATGGTCAAGGGATATGATTTGGGGGCTGCCTCCTATATTACCAAGCCTGTCACTTTTGATGCATTGGTCGAACTAATGCGGGTATTGGGTAGGTACTGGGTGGAGTTTGTGGAGTTACCATAGATTTTATCCGGAGGAAGGATTATGCAAACCGTAAAACTACTCATTGTGGATGATGATGAAGATGATTTTTTACTGACCAGGGAGTTGTTGGGAGAAATTGATCAGGATTATCAGCTGGATTGGGCTTCTTCGTTCGATGAAGGCCTAAAGTTGTTGAGTCAAAGCAGCCATGATTTGTGCTTAATGGATTATAAATTGGGTGCGCAGGATGGTATTGCATTGTTACGCGAAGCCCAGGATGTTGGATTTACCGGGCCAATTATTTTATTAACCGGAGTTCATCGGGAAGAGGTTGATATTCAGGCATTGGAAGCTGGTGCGGTGGATTATCTGGTCAAGGCAGATTTAAGTGCAGAGCAGCTTGCACGTTCAATTCGTTATGCGCTGGCACGCAGTGATGTAGAACGGGAACGTGTTGAACGATTGAAAGCCGAAGCGGAAAACCGTTCAAAAAGTGAATTTCTTGCGCACTTGAGTCATGAATTACGCACTCCTTTATCTGCAATTCTTGGCTTTACCGAATTGCTCATCAATAAAATCGCTGATATTGAAAGCCTCGCTCATCTCCATATTGTTCATCGAAACGGCAAGCATCTATTAGGTTTGCTGAATGATGTATTGGATTTATCCAAAATTGAAGCGGGCAAGTTGGAGCTTGAAAAACAAACAATATGTTTATCATCGTTCCTTTGTGATATCTACTTTTTGATGCGCGGTGCTGCTATTGATAAAAATTTAGAGTTACGTATAGAGGCTCCCCAACCATTGCCTATAGATATTGTGACTGACCCTATGCGGTTGCGGCAGATTTTATTGAACCTGATTGGTAATGCTATCAAGTTTACGGAGGAGGGGGATGTTGTTTTACGCATTGAGCGTATCACTGAGGATAGCGTGGAAAAAATTTCATTCACAGTGAAAGATTCCGGAATTGGCATTGCACAAGATGTTATGGAATTAATTTTTGAGCCTTTTGTGCAATCAAAAGACACCTATGCTCATCCTCGTGCAGGAACCGGGTTGGGCTTAACGATTAGTAAAATGCTGGTCGCCCGATTGGGAGGAAATATCTGTGTCAGGAGTGAAGTGGGTAAGGGAAGTGAGTTTAGTTTTTCGATAGATCCAGGTGATATTTCGCTAATTGATTCTGTGCTGCTGACTTTGAATTTCGATATGGTCGGAGAAAAGGCAACAGTGGTGCCGCAATTTCGCGGGCGTGTATTGGTTGTAGACGATTTACGTGATATCCGTTTGCTGATTGGGCATTTTGTTGCGCTAACTGGCCTTGAAGTGATGTATGCCGTCAATGGTGAAGACGCGATCAGGTTAATTAATTCGGAAGCTGCGCACAATCGCCACTTTGACCTGGTGTTAATGGATATCCATATGCCGGTGATGGGAGGGCACGAAGCGGCTAAAAAATTACGGCAAGCCAGTTTTGAAAAGCCACTCATTGCATTGACTGCGGCACATATGAAAGGCGATATGGATAAGTGTTTTGAATCGGGATTTTCATTTTACTTGGGAAAACCGGTTGATCAATCACGTTTATATGAATGCCTTACTCGTTATTTACCTATTGTGCCGTTGAGTAGCGGTCACCTGTCAAATAAAGGGCGTTTGATACTGGTTGTGGAAGATGATCCGGATGCATTACAGGCAATGTCTGCGTTGCTTGGGCTTTTAGGGTGGCAAGCAATTCCAGCAAAAGATGCTGCCATGGCATTGGTAAAAGCCAAAGAGTATTCACCGGAAATAATTTTGGTAGATATTAATCTGCCGGATATGAGTGGTTATGCATTTGCAGCGCAAATTCGCCCGCTGTTGCCGGATACGCAAATTATTGTGGTAAGTGGTGAAGAGATTGATAAACAACGCGCCCAGGATGCCGGCATTAGTGGCTCCTTGTTAAAGCCCGTTTCGTTGGATCAGCTTGAACAGTTTTTGCAATAAAAAAGCCTGCAGTATTCGTGCAGGCTTTTTTCTTTGATGAATGAGACGTTGACGGTTAGAGTTTAATCCAGTCGCTATCCAATTCTGAAGACAAGAGTGTGCCGCGCAACGAATTGGGCAACGCTTCTTCAATCAACACATCCGCAAACTTGCCAATCAAATCTGCATTGTCACAGCGGAAATTCACCACGCGGTTATTCTCGGTGCGGCCGCATAATTGGCCCGGGTCTTTTCTGGAATAACCTGAGACCAGGATGCGCTCAGTATTGCCTACCATGCGGCGGCTAATCGCCATGGCTTGCTGGATGATGCGGTCTTGCAGAATCGCCAAGCGCTGCTTTTTCTGTTCTTCCGGGGTTTCGTCGGGCAGGTCAGCGGCGGGTGTTCCCGGGCGCGGGCTGTAGACGAAACTGAATGAGGTATCGAATTCCATATCGTGGATGAGTTTCATGGTCGCTTCAAAATCGGCTTCGGTTTCACCGGGGAAACCGATAATAAAATCCGATGAGAAACTGATGTTGGGGCGAATCTTTTTAATGCGGCGCAATTTGGATTTGTATTCCAATGCGGTGTGGCCGCGCTTCATTGCCATCAAAATGCGATCGGAGCCGCTTTGTACTGGCAGGTGCAAGTGACTCACCAGCTCGGGGACATGGTTATAAACTTCGATCAGGGAATCGGTGAATTCCACCGGATGTGAGGTGGTGAAGCGAATGCGGTCAATACCGTCTACCGCTGCAACATAAGTAATTAATTCGGCGAGGTCAACGACAGTGCCGTCGGTTGCATCGCCGCGATAGGCATTCACGTTTTGGCCCAACAGGTTAACTTCGCGTACACCTTGTTTGGCGAGGTGGATAATCTCTGCCATCACATCCGCCACCGGGCGGCTAACTTCTTCACCGCGGGTGTAGGGCACTACGCAGAAGGTACAGTACTTGGAGCAGCCTTCCATGATGGAGACAAAAGCGCTAACGCCATCGGCATCGGGTTGGGGCAGTTTGTCGAACTTCTCGATCTCGGGGAAGCTGACGTCCACCACAACCACGCCGTTGCTCTTTTTGGTTTCCATCATCTCCGGCAGGCGATGCAGGGTTTGCGGGCCAAAGATCAAATCCACAAAAGGCGCGCGCTCAGCAATAGCAGCACCTTCCTGGCTGGCTACACAACCACCCACGCCAATGACCAGTTCGGGGTTCTTTTTCTTAAGGTGTTTCCAGCGGCCCAATTCGTGGAAGAGCTTTTCCTGGGCTTTTTCGCGGATGGAGCAGGTGTTGATGAGGATAACATCCGCTTCTTCGGGGTTTTCGGTCGCCACCATATTGTGGGATTCGCCCAATAAGTCACGCATGCGCGATGAATCGTACTCATTCATCTGGCAGCCGTGGGTTTTGATATAGAGCTTTTTGGTCGGGGTTTCTGTGGCGGACATCGACAACACCTGCGTAAACGCTGACTTGATTAAAAAT
>JAGKWY010000160.1 GCA_021151625.1 Gammaproteobacteria bacterium
TATTATAGTCCTTATGACTTTATGAATGAAGCAGTCATTTTTTATAAAAGGTAAATTCGTTAGTTCAAGTCAGCTTTTACAGAGTTTGGCCAGCTGTATCAGCTAATGGTACCTCATTTAATACTTCCAGTGCTTGTTGAAGAACTTCTATACCTGCACCCGGTTTATGCGCTTGTTCACTTAATATGCGACGAAATTGCCGCGCACGCGGTAAGCCTTGGTAAAGGCCGAGAATATGGCGGGTAAGATGGTTTAAACGAGTGCCATTTGCCAGTTGTTCTTCACAGTAAGCGATAAAACCTGCCATTACCTCGTTGCGGCTGATAACAGGGTTTGAGGCGCCATAAATTTTCTGATCAACTTCTGCCAGCAGGTAAGGATTGGCATAGGCTTCACGCCCAAGCATAACTCCATCGACGTGTTCAAGCAGTTGTTGGCTTTGTTCAAGTGTAGTTATGCCGCCATTGATAATGATTTCAAGGTGCGGGAAGTCTTGTTTTAGTTGATAAACCTTATCGTATTGCAGTGGCGGGACTTCGCGATTCTCTTTCGGGCTTAGGCCTTTTAACCAGGCTTTGCGCGCATGCACGATAAACGTTTTGCAGCCGGTTTCAGCAATGGTGTTTACAAACTTCACAAGCCCTTCGTAGTCTTCCATGTCGTCTATACCGATACGGTGTTTGACTGTTACTGGGATCTTAACGGCATTTTGCATGGCTGCTATGCATTCCGCGACGAGATTCGGTTCAGCCATCAAGCAGGCACCGATCATACCGTTTTGTACTCTATCACTTGGACAGCCGCAATTAAGGTTAACTTCGTCATAACCCCAGTCTTCCGCAATTCTGCTGCATTCAGTAAGGTCTTTGGGGTTGCTGCCGCCCAACTGCAAAGCGAGTGGGTGTTCGCAGGCGTTGTAATCCAGGAAGCGGGCTTTATCGCCGTGAAGCAGTGCGCCGGTAGTGACCATTTCGCTGTAAAGTACGGCTTTTTTGGTCAGGAGGCGCCAAAAGGTACGGCAGTCCGAGGTGGACCACTCCATCATAGGGGCGAGGGTAAAGCGTCGATCAAGTACTGGTGAAGTCATTTAATTCGGGTAATTTTTAGCTGGCGAGGAAATAAAACTGCGGTCATCTTTACGAGTGCTTTATGATAACTCTATTTACTGGCAGCTGCACGGCCAGTCTTGGTTAACAGGATTCATTTGTTATGACGCTTACCCATATAGATTCCCAAGGCCATGCCAGCATGGTGGATGTCTCTGAGAAAATTCCCAGTGTGCGTGAGGCAAGGGCCTTTGCGCGCGTCTTAATGAAGGCGGAGACGCTCGCGCAAATCAAACATAATTCACTTAAAAAGGGTGATGTATTGGCTGTGGCCCGAATTGCAGGAATACAAGCCGCCAAAAAATGCTCAGATTTAATTCCTTTATGCCATCCGCTGGCATTAAGTAAAGTTGCCGTGGATTTTGCATTAGATGAAAGCGCCAGTGCAGTTGAAGTTACCAGCTATTGCAAATTAACCGGGCAAACCGGTGTGGAAATGGAAGCGCTTACCGCCGCAAGCATTGCGGCATTAACGATTTACGATATGTGCAAAGCAGTTGATATGGGGATGGTGATTGAGCAGGTTTGTTTGCTGGAAAAATCCGGTGGTCGCCGTGGCCATTATCGGCGTGAAGAAGGGCAAGCGCTATGATCCGGGTGGTTTTTTTGGCGCAGCTGCGCGAGCAATTAGGCGTTGCCGAACTGGATGTTTCCAATACACAAATTAAAACGCTGGACGAATTAAAACATCAACTCGTGCTGCTAAATCCTTTGTGGGAAACAAAGCTGCTAAATAGCAAAATACTAACGGCAATCAATCATGCATATGCAAAAGGAAATCAGCCTTTGGTTGATGGCGATGAGGTAGCTTTTTTTCCTCCGGTAACAGGTGGTTGAGATGTCTTTTTCAATCAGTGTTCTGCGTGATGATTTTGATGTGGGGCAGGAGTACTCGGCGCTCATTGCTGATGATACAGCTGCTGGCGCCGCGGTTTTTTTTGTCGGACGTGTGCGGGATTTTAATGATGGTCAGGCGGTGACTGGACTTTCGTTGGAGCATTACCCGGGAATGACCGAGAAAATATTGGAGCAAATTCTGGAGGAGGCAAAACAGCGTTGGCAATTAGTATCGGCGCGAATAATTCATCGCGTTGGCGATTTGCAATTGGGTGACCAAATTGTATTTGTTGGAGTTACCAGTGCTCATCGTGAGCATGCATTTCAAGCAGCAGAATTTCTAATGGATTTTTTGAAAACCCGCGCACCTTTCTGGAAAAAGGAAATTAATCAGGAGGGCAAAACTGTGTGGGTAGAGGCGAAAGATAAAGATAATCATGCGGTGGAACGTTGGGGATCGGAAACGAATCCCGCAAGCAGTTAACCTGCTTGCGGGGCACTAATCGTTAATTAATAATTTAGTGGCTGGCAGCAACCTCAGCAACTTCGTTAGTTGCTTTGGTTTTTGCCGCGCTGAGCGCAAATACACACAAAATTATGTAGCAAATTGCTGGCACAATAAAGGCGGTGACATAGCTGCTGTGGCCGGAAACCAAACCTGCCAGCAAAGGCACAAACGCACCACCAATGATTGCAGTGCAGAGGAAACCGGAGGTAGCTTCTGAGCTAGCGGTAGAGCGCTCCAATGTCAGAGTGAAAATCACCGGGAACATAATGGAGTTAAACAGGCCAATCGCCAGCGCGATAAAACCGGCGCCCACACCTCCCACAGAGAATACATAGAAGCACATGGCTGCAGCAGCACCAGTGAACACTACCAGCAACAATGCCGCGTTGACTTTGGCTAGTAATGCGGAACCAATCAAACGACCTACCATGGCGCCACCCCAATACAGAGCAGTTAACGCAGCAGCTTCTTGCAGGGAAACACCAAGCACACCATCGGAACTGGCAATTTTGTCAATAAAGGGGAATGCGAAAATTGCGTCTGACTGACCCCAAATAGAATCTGCATTCAGGAAAAACGCCATTTGGGTTCCGATAGCAACCTCGGCACCTACGTACAAAAAGATCGCCATGCCGCCCAGTACTGCCCATTTGGATTGGAATGCATCTGCGAGCATTTCGCCAATGCCTTTTGGTTTGGCTGCTGATGCGTCTGGTGCTGCTTGTCCAACAATATTGCGACTGACAAAGAAGAAGGCCAAGAGTGCGGCGATCATGCCGGCCAACCAGAAGTAGGCTGCATCAATACCAGCAAGCGCTTGGGCGCGGACTTCGTCGGTAATGGTTTCACCGTGTTTTACTTCAACACCTTCCAAAAACAAGCTTGCACCAATGATTGGACCGATAAAGGTTCCAAGGCTGTTAAAGGTTTGGCTGAAGGTTAAGCGGAAGTGGCTGCCTTCAGGGGAGCCGAGTGCAGCGGCCAAAGGGTTGGCCGCAACTTGCAGTGCGGTAATGCCGCTCGCCAATACAAAGAGGCCGCCAAGCACCAGAGCATAAACTTCGATGTTGGCCGCAACCAACATAATCAGGCATCCACCAATCATCATGCCCAATGCGATAAGAATGGTGGATACAGATTTAAAACGTGAGAGTAAGGTTGCTGCCGGAAAACTCATAATGCCGTAGGCGATAAAGAACGCGAAGGCGCTGAGTTGAGCTTCCACGTCACTCAGGCTGAAAATGCCTTTGACCGCTGCGACCAATGGATCGATTAGGGAGGTAATAAACCCCCAGGCGAAAAATAATGTCGTTACCGCCGCATAGGCGGGCAGGTATTTGTTGGATGATGATTGCATGAGAGTGATTGCCTCGTTGTTATATAAATGATTTGTCGTTGTAATGGTCTTAAAACTGCGCCGGAGGCGGATCTTGCGGATCCTGTGAATCTGGCGAAAATAGCGGCGGTACTATAATCCAAGGCTATAAGGCTGTCACATTGTTTGTTTCACGATTACAATTCCCGCGTCAAAAAAACAAGCCCTTATCTTATTGTCAATGCGACTTATATTTGACGTCAGGGATGTGGCAACAATAAATCAACCAGAGGTTAATTCAGTGGCAAAGGCAACGATTGATGATGTGGCCGCTCTCGCAGGGGTGTCTATCAAGACGGTTTCGCGAGTGGTTAATAATGAGCCCAATGTGAGGCCAGCGACGCGTGAGAAAGTGGAGTCAGCGATAGCGGCACTCGATTATCGGCCCAACCAATCTGCCCGCAGCCTCGCAGGAAATAAATCCTATCTGCTAGGGCTTATTTACGGTCATCCCAGTGCGCACTATGTGCTGGATATTCAGGAGGGTGTTTTGGAAATTTGTCGCCCGCAGCGTTACGAGTTGCTGGTGCATCCGGCTATACATCGCGATCCCAATGTCTTGAGCGAAGTGACCGATTTGATTCTGGAGAAACGAGTCGATGGCGTTATGCTGACGCCGCCGCTCTCGGACAACATGACAGTGATCAATTCACTTAAAAAAATGAATATCCCTTTTGTTCGTGTAGCGCCGACAGAAAACAAATCCTTATCCCCCTATGTTGAAACAAATGATGAGGAAGCTTCTTACGATATGACATGCCAATTAATTGCCTGGGGGCATACGCGCATTGGTTTTATTTGCGGGCATCCAGATCACCGTGCAATGTCGTTGCGCTATGAAGGATACAAAGCGGCGTTAATCGAAAATGATTTGCCACTGATAAAAGAATTGGTTGAGCAGGGTGATAACTCGTTTGAGTCGGGCGAAGAATGTGGGAAAAAGCTGCTGCAGCACGCCCAACGCCCAACGGCTATTTTTGCCGCGAATGATGATATGGCTGCGGGTGTGATGATGGTGGCTCATCAATCCGGAGTTAAAATTCCAGCGCAGTTATCGGTAGCCGGATTTGACGATACTCCTGTAGCTCACCAGATTTATCCATCGCTCACTACGATTCGTCAACCGATTCGCCAGATGGCGAAAAAAGCTACTGATCTGCTATTGAAACAATTAAAAGGGCGTGAAATTCAGTTGCCTGCCAGTATGTTGAGCTCAAGTATTATCGTGCGCGATTCTACTGGGCCAATAATCAAAGCCAAAGAAAAACACTAAAAGTCGATTTAACAGTACGAATAAAAAATGCACCCAAAGGTGCATTTTTTATGGCGATTACTTAATTCCGATTAAGCATTTTTCAGCGCAGGCGTATTGTTAATTAACCAGGCTGCTGAACCTACTAATGCCGCTTTATCATTCACAATCAAGCGGATGGAGATATCACTGACATAACCGGCCATCGGGCCTTTGTTTTTGTAGCGCTCCAGGAAGTGAGATTCCGGCAACAGTCCAACCAGTTTCGGGGTGATCCCGCCACCAATTACGACACCGCCTTTGGCGCCCAGTGATAAAGCTTTATCGCCTGCAACCTCACCCAATACATCACAGAAAGTTAATACCGCTTCGCGGCATAAATCATCTTCATCTGCCAAGCCTTTGGTGCTGACATCTGCCGGTGTATAGGCTCGGGCTTCTACGCCAGCGTTGTGCGCCAGGGCGCGATAGAGAGTCACTAATCCGCCGCCTGACAAAATATTTTCAACAGAAACATGGCTCTGTTCTTTCAATAAAAAGGATTTGATATCCAGTTCTTTTTCATTAGTTGGAGCAAAGCTGGCATGACCACCTTCGGTGGGAATAATTTTCCAGTTACCGCTATCCGGTACTAACGCTGCCATGCCAAAGCCGGTACCCGGACCCATCACTACTATGGGAGCATTGGGGTTTGATTTGCCTGAGTCGTAGAGCGTTACTAATTCATCATCTTGTAAAAAGGGAACCGCATAGGCGAGCGAGGCGAAGTCATTGATTACATGCAGGGTTTTCATCCCCAGTTGGTCACGCAAACCATCAATGGAGAACTTCCAGTTCAGGTTGGTCATCGCGGCTTGGCCATTTTCAATCGGGCCGGCAATAGCCAGGCAAGTGTGCGCAGGAATATCGATTCCAAATTCAGCACAACAGGCTTTGATCATGGTCGCCATATCAGCGTAATTTGCGCATTTCAAGGTGATTTGACGTTCTGCTGTGTAATTGATCTTGCCGCGTGCGCGATTTTTTTCTGCGTCGAACTCGACCAGACCAAAACGGCCATTGGTGCCGCCGATATCTGCAACCAGTAACAGGCTCATGTGACTCCTCAACTTCAGCGCCGGGTAGTTAGTTTTCCGGCATAACAAGAGATATTTTCGGTCATTATTGCTCAGCGATGAGCTATCTCCCGCCTGCGCAGCCCTTTTTTGTAAGTGGTGCGATTTCAGGTCTTCTCAAGGATTCTTCTGCTCTCTTTGATCGCGACTAGATTGAACGTGCTCATGAATAGAAAGCGCCTATGCTTAGGGCGGTGCCTGAGCGAGCTTGGGCAAATCTGAATTAACTGTTTATAAGCCAATTCCCCGTGGAGGTTGCAAACCGTGCAGTGGCCAAGTATCACCAGCAAAGTGAAGAAAGATCCAGCGCTCGAAGCAAAAGTTGATGATTTGCTCGCGCAAATGAGTCTGGAGGAGAAAATCGGCCAACTGATTCAGCCTGAAATCCGCCACCTAACGTCGGCAGATGTTAAGGAGTTCCATATAGGTTCTGTCCTCAATGGTGGCGGTTCGGTTCCTAATGGAAACCGTTACTCTAAAGCGGCGGATTGGTTGGCAATTGCTGATGCTTATTATGCTGCTTCTATGGATGACAGTGACGGTAAGTTGGCGATCCCAATTATGTGGGGTACTGATGCGGTTCACGGTGTTGGCAATATCGTTGGTGCGACGCTGTTTCCCCATAACATCGCTCTGGGGGCTGCGCGCAATCCTGAATTAATTAAAGAGATTGGTCGTATCACGGCAACTGAGATTGCCGTTACAGGTCTGGATTGGGATTTTTCTCCCACCGTTGCTGTTGCACGCGATGATCGTTGGGGACGCACCTATGAATCCTGGTCAGAAAGTCCGGATTTGGTCCGCGATTACGCGGGGCAAATGGTGGAAGGTTTGCAGGGTGATCCTGCGGGTAAAGAGTTCCTGTCCAAATATAAAGTTATTTCTACCGCAAAACATTTTATTGCCGATGGCGGCACGCTGAATGGTATTGATCGCGGCAACTGTATTGATGATGAAGAAAGCCTCTGCCGTATCCATGCAGCGGGTTATTACAGCGCGATAGAAAATGGCGTGCAGACGGTGATGGCCTCTTTTAATGGCTGGCATGGCGAGCATATGCATGGTCATCGTTATTTATTAACGGATGTTTTAAAAGATCAAATGGGTTTTGATGGGCTGGTAGTGGGTGACTGGAACGGCCATGGTTTTGTTGCAGGTGCGACACCATTGAATTGCCCGCAGGCATTGAATGCCGGTTTGGATATCTACATGGTGCCGGATCCTGAGTGGAAACAGTTGTATCGCAATACGCTGGCTCAGGCACAAGACGGCACCATTCCGATGAGTCGAGTGGATGATGCGGTGCGTCGTGTACTGAGGGTCAAGTTGCGCGCGAATTTGTGGGAAAAAGGGCTTCCTTCTTCTCGTCCATTAGCAGGGCGCGATGATTTATTAGGTGCGATAGAGCACCGTGCAGTGGCCCGTCAGGCAGTGCGTGAATCCGTTGTTCTGTTAAAGAATAAAAATAATTTGTTGCCCTTATCACCCAAGGCAAAAATTCTTGTTGCCGGTGATGGCGCCGACAATATCAGCAAACAAACTGGTGGCTGGTCAATTAACTGGCAGGGCACCGGCAACACTATGGCCGATTTCCCTGGCGCAACCACCTTGTGGATGGGAATTGAATCAGCAGTATCGGCAGCCGGTGGTTCAGTGCAATTAAGTGTGGACGGCTCCTACACGGAAAAACCTGATGTAGCTATCGTGATCTTCGGTGAGGATCCCTATGCTGAAATGCAGGGTGATATTCAGCATCAGTTGCTTAAAGCTGGTGATACTGCCGATCTACAACTGCTACAAAAATTAAAGAGTGAAGGCATTCCTGTGGTGGCGCTGTTTATTACTGGTCGCCCTATGTGGATTAATCGTGAGCTCAATGCAGCAGATTCTTTTGCCGTTATCTGGCAACCGGGTACAGAAGGTGCTGGTATCGCCGATGTTATTTTTAAAGCTGCTGATGGCTCAGTAAATTATCCAGTCAAAGGCCAGTTATCTTTTTCCTGGCCAAAGCGCCCGGATCAAGGCCCGTTAAATGTTGGCGATAAAGAATATGACCCCTTGTTTGCTTACGGCTTTGGCTTGAAGTACGGCGATAAAGACACCTTGGGCGATGATCTTTCGGAAGAGGGTATTAGCTTCGAGGCAACTTCACAGGTGCTGGAGCTATTCAACCGTCGTCCTCTGGGTATTTACGGCATTATTCTTGAGGGTAAGAATAATGATCGCGCGGCGCTCAATGGCAATATTGCCAGCGTATCTACACTGAAGGTGACTTGCGTTGATCGTGATGTTCAAGAAGATGCCCGTCGCGCTCTGTGGAATGGTGACGGGGAGGGGCTTGTGGCCATATCAACCCCTAATCGTCAGGTGTTGAGTGATTACTATGAGTCTGACTCTGCTCTTGTGTTTGATATTAAGGTGGATGCGGCACCCCAGGCCCAGGCCTGGGTTCGCATTGGTTGTGGCCCATCCTGTTATTCGCAAGTTGAGATCACCAAAGAGTTGACTGCGATTGCTGGAAAGGGCTGGAAAACCCTCTTGGTGGATTTGAAAGATTATCCAGATGCAGGCACTGACTTTGGCTTGAAGCGCACGCCCCAAGAGTTGTTTGCCTTGATTCTGGAGCCATTTACCCTGGTGGCGAACGGTAAGCTGGATGCTACTTTTTCTCAAGTTCGCATTGAGAAGGGCTTGGCAAAAGGAGTTGGTGTGCGAATCGTTTAACCGTTTTAACTCTGTATCCAGGGCCATTTGTGCAAGCAAATGGCCTTTTTTGTGTGCATAAAATTTCCTCTCCAAAATTCCTTCTGTCGATAAATTTTTTATTCTTGCTACCTTGCGGTGCAAATTAAAAAAACATCGTGCATTTTTTTGCATTTATTTTGTGCGCATTTTTTTTCGTATTTGTCTGCAAATGACGCATGGCTCATTCCGCTATCACCACAAGTGTGCACCCCTAAAAAATGCTGAAAATTGCACAGCAAAATTCCGAAAATTATATCTTGTTGATTAATAATGAATTATTCCTTCAAAAAAACCTGAAAAAAACGATTGGCATAAGCCTTGCTCAAGTGGAATTAAGTCACACATCTGTTGTGCCAGTGATTTAAATAAATGCTTTTTTTAGTGCATGACAAAACGTAGTTACCAAGACCTATTTACGTTGATGGTGTTGATGCTTAAACCACACACATTTATGCAAAAAATTGGAGAAGGCTCTATGAAAAAAAATACACTCTATCTTCTTGTTGCTGCGGCGAGTTCATTGCTGTGTGCAGTCCCAAGCGTTTCCGCAAAAACTTTTACAGAGTCTATGCAACAGGGCAGTGTGGTAAAAATTAATTTTCGTACTCGTTTTGAAGATGTAACTGAAGATACTTTAAATACTGCTGGCCAAAAAAATGGCGAGCGTGAAGCGGATGCATGGACAACACGTTCGCGTATTTCATATCAATCTGGTGCCTGGAATGGCTTTGGTTTTACCGGTGAGATGGACAACATCAGTGAGATGACAAATGATGTAGATTACAGAACCTCAGCGGCAAACGTAGATCCTTTGTGGTCGCAGCGTAATACTGTTGCTGTTATCGCAGATCCAACCGGAACTGAAGTGAATCAGGCTTTTATTTCCTACACCAATTTTAATAATCAGGTTAAGTATGGTCGCCAACGTTTGGTGCTGGATAACTCACGTTTTATCGGTAACGTAGGCTGGAGGCAAAACGAACAAACTTATGATGGTTTGTCCTGGACCAATAAAACAATTCGCTACACCAACTTTACTTATGCGTACATAAAAAATGTAAACCGCGTGTTTGGTGAAAACAATCCGGCGCTGGGTGATTTACATATGGACAGCCATGTGCTCAATGCCAGTTACACCGGCTTTGATGCAGGCAAGTTGATTGGTTATGCGTATTTGCTTGATGTTAATGATCCAATTGCCCAACTTGGTTTGACTAGTGATACTTTTGGTGTTCGTTGGCAAGGTACTGTAGGTGAATCCTTTTTGTATAACCTCGAATATGCAAAGCAACAGGATGCTGGTGCTGCAAAATTGTTTGAAGCGGATTACACCCTGGCTGAGGCAACCTATAACGTAAGTCGTTACAGCTTCACCCTGGGTTATGAACTGCTGGGATCCGATGATGGCAAATACGGTTTTGCTACACCTCTAGCGACCCTGCACGCATTTCAGGGGTGGGCTGACAAATTCCTTACAACTCCAACCGCTGGTTTGGAAGACACTTATTTAAATGTGGGTGTTACTGTGGCAGGGGCTCAAGCTGTTGTTAGTTACCATAAATATGATTCTGATACTGGGGGTATTGATTTTGGCGATGAATTGGATTTCAGTTTGAGTAAGAAGTTTGGCGCGGTTGTATGGACCGCGAAATACGCTCAATACTCCATGGGCGATACCAACGCTAACTTTACGGATACCACCAAGTTTTGGTTAATGGCTGACTGGAACTTCTAATAGCTGTCTTTGTTGGAGGCCCTCGTTAGCGAGGGTCTGTTTTATATCCGTAAAAATCCGGGCTAAAGAAAAGGGGCGGCAACATGCCAAGAAAGATAATGTTAGCTGTTTCCTTTTTCTGCGGATTATTGCTTGCATTGTATAATTGATATACTTATGCTCTGTGCCAGTCGTTTGTCCTGATGTATGTTTGTCCTCCCGCCAGTACCGAAATTCCCTTGAAGCTAGTTGTTGTATTGAAATATCGGAGTTTTTGTATCTGCAAATGACAACGTTGACAATCGCGCCCCGGCGAATTTTGCAACCAGCCAGCGACGGTGAGAGAGTCCGCTGTATTCGCCAGTTCCATTTCCTTAACTAACGATAATGAAAGGATAGGTAACTTCGATGAATAAAATAATCCC